>DASQHW010000168.1:0-8417 GCA_035631895.1 Acidimicrobiia bacterium
GCCGATCCCGCGATGCTGGTCGAGGAGACGATCGAGGTCCCCGTCCAGATCGACGGAAGAGTGCGTGCGCGCGTGCAGGTGGCCACCGGTGCCGATGCCACGGCACACGAGGACGCCGCCCGAGCGGACGCGCGCATCGAAGCGCTGTTGGCCGGCGTCACCGTCGCCGAGGTCAAGGTCGTGCCCGGCCGCATCGTCAACTTCGTCACCGCACAACGCTCCATTTGATTGGACGCTGAGCGTCCAAACGCGGAGCACCTTTCCGGTGGCGCAGCGCCGCGGTAGGGTGCCATTCCCTTCCCTCGCCCTTCCCCGGTCGGTTCGGCGCGCCCGGAGGTCGGTGCGGTGGGGGAGGAAGCACATATCGGTTTCGCCTCGCGCTTCGAGGCGTGGCGCGCCGACCGTCGCGTCGTCGCGGCTGTCTGTGCATGCGTCGCGGTCGCGGCGGGCGTCGCGTGGTGGCGCGCCGGTGCGACACACGGCGCTGCGCCGGCGCCCGCCCCTTCGACGCGCCCGGCGGCGTCGGAGGTCGCCACCACCTCGTCGACGCGACCGCTCGTGGCGCTCGTCGTCAATGTCGTCGGTGCCGTCCGCAACCCCGGAGTCGTCCGCGTCGCAGCCGGCGCGCGCGTCATCGACGTGATCACGGCCGCAGGAGGCGCCACCGCTGCCGCGGACCTCACGCGCGTCAACCTCGCCGCGCCGATCGCCGACGGCGCGCGCGTCGCGGTGCCGGCATTCGGTCAGCCGGCCCCGGGCCTCGATCCCGCCGCAGTGACCGGAGGAGGCGGCAGCGCTGCCGGCGGCGCGGCCGGCGGCCCCGATGGCGGAACTGCTCCCGGCGGGCCGGTGAACCTGAACACCGCGAGCGCGGACGTGCTCGACAAACTGCCCGGCGTCGGCCCGGCCACTGCGGCCGCGATCGTGCGCGATCGCGAGCAACACGGCCCGTTCCGGTCAGTGGGCGACCTCGAACGCGTCCGTGGCATCGGCCCCGCCAAGGTCGAACAGCTCCACGACCTGGTGACCGTGTGACCCGCGCCGACGCGGGCCCGCTCGTCGCGCTGGCGGCTCTCGTGGGCGGGATCGTTGCCGGCGAGCACCACGGCACCGGCGTGGCGCCCACGGCGCTTGTCGTGGGCGCCGGTGCCCTCGCGGCGGCATCGTTCACGCGCGATCGCGCGCGTCTCGCGGTTGCTGCCGCCGCACTGGCGCTGCTCGGAGTTGCGGTGATGGCCCGCGCCCTCGACGGTCAGCGCAATCACCCTTTCGCGGCCGCGGTCGCGAGCCGGGAGGTGGTCACCGTCCACGGCATCCTGACGAGCGATCCGGACGGCAGCCGCTTCGTCGCGACCGCGTTGGTACGCCTCGATGTGGGGACGCTCGATCGAATCATCCTTGTCTCCGCGAGTGCCGCTGACGCGATGCGCCTGAGAGTCCTGCAAGCCGGCGACCGTGTCGGTCTCACCGGTCGCCTGAGTGTGTTGCGGCACACCAACGCCGACGAGCGCGCCCGCTGGCGCCATGCCGTCGCCCGGCTCGATCAGGCGCGGGTCGACACGGTCGCCGTCGCCACGGGCCTGCTCGCGGTCGCGGATCGGTTCCGCAACGTCGTGCTGCGGGGCACGAGCGCTCTCGCGCCGACCCAGCGCGCGCTCGTCGCCGGCTTCCTCCTCGGTGATACCCGCGGGCTCCCGGCCGACGTCGAGTCGGCATACCGGGATTCCGGCCTCACCCACCTCCTCGCGGTCTCCGGTGAGAACGTGGCGTTCGTGCTCGCGCTCGCCGGCCCACTGCTGCGGCGCTTGTCGCTCGCCGCCCGCACGGGAGTCGCGCTCACGGTCATCCTCGTGTTCGCGACGATGACCCGCTACGAACCATCGGTGCTGCGCGCGTCCGCGATGGCTTCGATCGCGTTGCTCGCGGCGTTCACCGGACGCCCGGCGACCCGAGGCCGTGTGCTCGCGTTTGCGGTGATCCTGCTGCTGGTCGCCGACCCGTTCCTCGTGCACAGCGTCGGCTTCTTGCTCTCTTGCGGCGCGAGTGCAGGCATCGCGTTCGCCGAGCCGGCGGTCGCACGTCACCTTCCCGGCCCCGCGTTCGTCCGCGAGCCGCTTGCAGTCTCGATCGCGGCCCAGCTCGGCGTGCTGCCCGTCCTGCTCGTGACGTTCGGCGCCTTCCCGCTCGTGACGCCCCTCGCGAATCTCTTCGCGGCTCCTGCGGCGGAATTGCTGGGTGTCTACGGGTTCGTCGCGAGCGCGATCGCAGGAGTGGCGCCGCGTCTCGGGCCGATGCTGCAACAGCCGACTGCGTTGCTCGTCAGCTGGGTCACGGTTGTCGCACGTGCCGGTGCGGCAGTTCCGTTGCAGCTCGACCGGCGCGCCTCGCTCGCCTGCGTCTCGATCGGCGCGGGGGTCGCGTCGGTAGCCTGCCTGCGTGCCCGTCGACGAGCTGCCGTATCCGATGCTTCGCCTCGGTGAGCGCACGGTCGACGTGCGTACCCGCGCGGTGGTCATGGGCATTCTCAACCGCACCCCGGACTCGTTCTTCGACCGCGGGACGACGTGGAACTTCGACGCGTTTCTGCAGCATGCCGCGCGATGCGTCGACGAGGGGGCCGATCTGCTCGATGTCGGCGGGGTGAAGGCGGGTCCGGGTCCTGCGGTCGGCGAGGACGAAGAGCTCGATCGTGTCGTTCCCGCGATAGAAGCCCTGCACGCGCGGTTCGACACGCCGATCTCGGTGGACACCTGGCGTGCGTCCGTGCTCGATGCCGCGTGCCGCGCCGGGGCCGTCGTCGGCAATGACATCTCGGGCTTCGGTGATCCGGACTATCTCGACGTTGCGGCCAAACACGATGCGACTGTCGTCGCAACGCACATCCGCTTGCAGCCTCGTGTGCCTGATCCCGACCCGAAGTACGACGATCTCGTTCGCGACGTCACCGCGTTCCTGCTGGATCGTGCCGCTCGGGCGCGCGCCGCCGGACTCGAGCCCGCGCAGATCGTCGTCGATGCGGGCCTCGACCTCGGCAAGACCCCGGCGCAGAGCGCGTTGCTCCTGCGGGAGACCGCCACCCACGCCTCGCTGGGCTATCCGTTGCTGCTCTCCGCATCGAACAAGCGGTTCATCGGTGAGCTGCTCGGTCGCGAGATCGACGACCGCCGCATCGAATCGCTCGCCGCGGTCGCGTACGGCGTGATGAACGGTGCTCGGATCGTCCGGGTGCACGACGTCCGCGGCTCGGTGCACATCTGCCGCACGATCGAGGCGATGTTGTGAGCACCTATCTCGTGCAGGGCAGCGACCCGGTGCTGCGCGATCGGGAGGCGCAGCGTCTCATCGACGAGCTGCTGGGTGAGGAGGAACGATCGTTCGCCCTCGACGATCACACGATCCCGAGCCGGCGCCGGGCGAGCGATACCGAGCAGCACACGAGCGACGGTGACGATGACGTCGACGGCTCCATCGAGCTGCCCGCGTTCGCGGCGATCACAACTGCGCTGTCGAGCCCGCCCTTCATGACCGCGTGCCGCGTCGTGGTGGTCCGCGACATCGGTGGACTCACCGCGGAGCAGGCGCGCTGGCTCGCGCAGTGGATCGAGGATCCCCTCGACGGCGTGCACCTCGTGCTCGTCGCGGGGGGTGGCCGCATTCCCGCCGCGCTCGACAAGGCATGCAAGAGCGACGCATTGGTCGTCGGGCCCGCGGCCGAGCAGACCTCGGCGGTGCTCCAGCGCGAGCTGAAGGATGCGCACCTGAAGCTGGAAGCGGGCGCGATCGCGCGGGTTGCGGAGCACTTGGGCGACGACGCAGGCCGCGTCCCGGAGCTCGTCGACCTCTGGCACTCGACCTACGGCGAGGACGTCGTGCTCGACCTCGACGACGTCGAGCAGTACCTCGGCGAGCTCGGTACGGCCGGTCGCTTCGATCTCACGAACGCCATCGATCGCGGCGACGTCGCCGGTGCATTGGAGGCTTTGCACCGCCTGCTGAGCGCGACGAGCGCGTCGCAACCCAAGCCGCTGCATCCGATGCAGGTGATGGCGACCCTCGTGTACCACTATCAGCGTCTGTTACGGCTCGACGACCCTGCGATCGTCACCAAGGAGCACGCCGCGCAGGCGCTCGGCATGAAGAGCGCGGGGGGCGCCCGGTTCCCTCTCGAGGCGTCCAAGCGGCTCGGCGCGGGCGGCCTGCGGGAAACGATGCGGCTGCTGGCCCAGGCGGAGCTCGACCTCCGGGGCGCGAGCGGGCTCGACGAGCGAACGGTGATGGACGTGCTGATCGCGCGGCTGGCTGCGCTGAGCCGGCGTGCGGGCCGCGGTTAAGCGGGGCTCTTCCGCTTCATGAGGCGGGAGGTACGACGCGCCGCCGCGTTCTTGTGGATCACGCCCTTTGCACCCGCCTTGTCGAGGCGCTTCTGCGCCACACGCACGAGCTCCGGCGCGCTCTCGTCGCCCGCGACGACCGCTTCGCGTGCGTTCTTCACGCGGGTCTTGAGCTCGGTGCGCACACTCTTGTTGCGGACACGACGCTTCTCGTTCTGGCGGTTGCGCTTCTTCTGCGACCTGATGTTTGCCACGTTGCCCGTGCTCCAAGCTGTTCGAGAACCGATTCAAGCTAGCAGAATGACCTCGTGACCCGACAGCGACTGCTCCTGGATTGCGATCCGGGCCACGATGACGTGCTCGCGATCCTCACCGCGGCCCGGTACGGCGAGCTCGTCGGCATCACCACCGTCGCGGGCAACGCGGCCCTCGAGCACACGACCCGCAACGCGATCGTCACCGCGGAGCTCGCGGGCATCGACGTTCCCGTCCATTCGGGCGCTCCGGGGCCGCTCGCGGGTCCGACGCGAGATGCGGCGCACGTCCACGGCGACACGGGCCTTGCAGGCGTCGAGATCCCGCGAACCACGCGGATCGCTGCGAGCGACGACGGTCCCGGCTTCATCGCGGAGAGCGCCCGTGCGCTCCCTGGACTGTGGATCGTCGCGGTCGGTCCCCTGACGAACGTGGCGCTGGCGATGCAGCGCGCGCCCGATCTTGCAGTGCAGATCGCCGGGATCTCGATCATGGGCGGAGGCACGTTCGGCAACGCAACCGCGGCGGCGGAGTTCAACATCTGGGCCGACCCGGAAGCCGCCGACGTGGTGTTCGGGAGCGGCGCCCGCATTCGACTGTGCGGGCTCGATCTGACGCATCAGGTCTGCGTCGACGACGCGTTCCTGGATCGCCTCGACGCTGCGGCAACGCCGCTCTGCGAATTCACGTGCGCCTTGTTGCGCCATTACCGAGCCCGCGTCTTCGAGCTCGTGGACACCGATCTGGCCGCGCTGCACGACCCATGCGCAGTGCTCGCGGTCACACACCCCGATCTGTTCGAGCTCACCGGTCATCGCGTGCGAATCGAGCTGCACGGCACGCACACCCGCGGAATGACCGTCATCGACCGGCGCGTCGCACGGGGCCCGGTCGAGGTCGCCTGGCGTGTCGACGCGTCGCGAGCGTTGCGCCTCATCGGTGACGCCGTGCTTCAGGAGCTGCAGAGCGCGTAGACCTCCGGCGCAGTCGGCAATGCGGCCCGCGCTCCCAACGCGCGCGTTGCGAGGGCACCGGCCGCGCATGCCATGCGCGCGGCGTCGGGAAGGGTGCGACCCGTCAACAGCGCCCATGCGAGGGCACCGTTGAACGCATCGCCCGCACCGGTCGTGTCGATGACGTCGACGGCGAACGCCGGTTGATCATGTGGAGCATGATCGGCGCGGTGCAGGGTTGCGCCGTGTCCACCCCGTGTCACGATCACCGCGGGGGCGACCGCCACCAGCGAGTCGATGCCGCCGAGGTGCGTGCACTCGTGCTCGTTCGGCGTGAGGATGGCGCCGGGGATCAACGCGCGCGGCGGCGCCGGGTTCACGATCACTCTGGCGCCCCGTTCGATCGCGGCCGTCACCGTTGCCTGCACGGTCTCCAGCGGAATCTCACATGAGCAGAGGACGACGTCGCCGGGCTCGATCGCGTCGACTGCGGCCTCGGGCGCCAGGGAGCGGTTCGCGCCGGGCGCGACGGCGACCATGTTCTCGCCCGCCGCGTCGACCGCGACGAGCGCGACACCGGTCGGCTCGGTCGACGTCGACAAGAACGCGCAGTCGATGCCACGCGCTTCGAGGTCGCCTGCCACCGCCCACCCGCGGCTGTCGTCGCCGATGCATCCGACGAAGCGGACGTCGGCACCGAGCTCTTTGGCCGCGGCAGCCTGGTTCGCGCCCTTCCCGCCGAGCGCCTCGGCGAACTGCCCGTCGGTCACCGTCTCGCCAGGCGTCGGTAGGCGGGCGCCCTGCCACACGAGATCGACGTTCGCCGAACCGACAACGACGACGCGGCCCACGTCCGCAGGGTACCGGGAGCCGGGCGGCGATCGGCGAGAATAGACGGGTTGTGACACCGCTCGACCACATTCGCTGCCTCAGCATCATTGCTCATATCGACCACGGGAAGTCGACGCTCGCCGACCGGCTCCTGGAGCTCACCGGGGCGGTGGACGCGCGCGACATGCGCGCGCAATTCCTCGACAGCATGGATCTGGAGCGCGAGCGCGGCATCACCATCAAGGCGCAGAACGTGCGACTCGAGTGGAACGGCTACGTCATCAACCTCATCGACACGCCGGGCCACGTCGACTTCGGCTACGAGGTGAGCCGCTCGCTCGCGGCGTGCGAAGGCGTGATCCTGCTCGTCGACGCGTCCCAGGGCATCGAAGCCCAGACCCTCGCAAACGCGTACCAGGCCGTCGAGCACGACCTCACGATCGTTGCTGCGCTGAACAAGATCGACCTGCCCGCGGCAGAGCCCGACAAGCGCGCCGAGGAGATCGAGCGTGTGCTCGGCATCCCGGCCGACGAGGTGCTGCGGATCTCGGCCAAGACGGGGGAGGGGGTGCGGGAGCTGCTCGATGCCGTCATCGAGCGCATTCCGGCGCCGCAGGGTGATGTCGACGCGCCGTTGCAGGCGCTGATGTTCGACTCCTACTACGACCCGTACCGCGGGGTGATCTCGGCGGTTCGCGTCTTCAACGGCGCACTGCGCAGTGGCGCCCGTCTCCGGTACGTCAACGCGCAGCAGGATCACGACGCCGAGGAGGTCGGGGTGCGGCTCCCCGCCCCGACGCCGGTTGCGGCGCTCGGCCCCGGCGAGGTCGGCTATCTCATTGCCGGCATCAAGGCGGTCGGCGAGGCGAAGGTCGGCGAGACGGTTACCGACGCGTCGCGGCGGGGCGAAGCGCTCGCGGGCTACCGCGACCCGAAACCGATGGTGTTCTGCGGCCTCTATCCCGTCGACGGCGACGAGTACGCGGAGCTGCGCGAATCGCTCGAGAAGCTTCGGCTCAACGACTCGTCGTTCACATACGAGCCCGAGACGTCGGGCGCGCTCGGGTTCGGGTTCCGGTGCGGGTTCCTCGGCCTCTTGCACATGGAGATCATCCGCGAGCGGCTCGAGCGCGAGTACAACCTTTCGCTGGTCGCGACCGCGCCGAACGTGGAATACCGCGCGCACTTGACCGATGGGAGCGTCGAGGTCGTCGACAACCCCTCGTCGATGCCGTTGCCCCAACAGGTCGAGTCCATCGAGGAGCCATTCGTCACCGTGACGATCCTGTCGCCGTCGGACTACGTCGGCACGCTCATGGAGCTCGCCCAGAGCCGCCGGGGACAGATGCAGAAGATGGAGTACCTGTCGGAGGAGCGCGTCGAGCTCGTCTACCTGTTGCCGCTCGGCGAGATCGTGCTCGACTTCTTCGATCAGATGAAGTCCCGGACGCGCGGCTACGCGTCACTCGACTACGAACCGGCGGGGTACCACGCGTCGAACCTCGCCAAGGTCGACGTGTTGCTCAACGAGACGCCGGTCGACGCGTTCAGTGCGATCGTGCACCGTGACAAGGCGTACGAGTACGGCCGCAAGATGACCCAGAAGCTGCGGGAGCTGATCCCGCGCCAGCTGTTCGACGTGCCCATCCAGGCCGCCATCGGCGGGCGCATCGTCGCCCGCGAGACGGTCAAGGCCAAGCGCAAGGACGTGCTCGCAAAGTGCTACGGCGGCGTCATCGGCCGGAAGCGCAAGCTGCTCGAGCGTCAGAAGGAGGGGAAGAAGCGCATGAAGCAGATCGGCCGCGTGGAAGTTCCCCAAGAAGCCTTCGTCGCCGCGTTGCGCCTCGACGAGTGAGTAACCGCGGATCAAACGGTGACCCCCGGGCGGGGAAGACGGTCACTCCCGGGCCCGGAGCCGCCGCCCGCCGGTTGCCGCGCCGCCAGCCGGCACGTGATGACGCCACGCGCCCATCTCTCGAAGACGACCGCGACGGCGACCACCGCGATGCCGACCACGCCGTCCAGCCAGTAGTGGTTGCCGGTCGCC
>DASQHW010000169.1:0-1698 GCA_035631895.1 Acidimicrobiia bacterium
ACAGGGAAGATTTCGACGCGATCGATTTCTTCCGCGACGACGCGCTCGTCGGCGACCCGTATCCCTACTTCGAATACCTGCGCGCGCTCGGATCGGCGCCGCGTGAGCCCCATCACAACGTCGTGATGGTGACGGGATACGAGGACGCGATCCAGATCTTCCACGACACCGACACGTACTCGTCCGCCACCTCGGTCACCGGGCCGTTCCCGGGGTTCCCCGTGCCGCTCGAGGGCGACGACGTGACCGAGCTGATCGAGCAGCACCGCGACGAGGTCCCGTTCAGCGACCAGCTGCCGTGTTTCGATCCGCCGAAGCACACCGCGCACCGCGCGCTGCTGATGCGGCTCATCACGCCGAAGCGGCTTCGCGAGAACGAGCAGTTCATGTGGCGCCTCGCGGACCGCCAGCTCGACGAGTTCCTCGGCCGGGGCACCTGCGAGTGGATCAACGACTTCGCGCAGCCGTTCGCGATGCTCGTCATCGCCGACCTGCTGGGCGTGCCCGAAGAGGATCACGAACGGTTTCGCGACCGGCTGGCCCGCCGCAAGGGCACCGTCGGCGGCACGGCCGACGACGCGATGACGCACAATCCGCTCGCCTGGCTCTACGAGCAGTTCACGCTCTACATCGAGGACCGGCGTCGAGAACCCCGTGGCGACGTGCTCACGGGTCTCGCCACCGCGACATATCCCGACGGATCGACACCGGACGTCATCGACGCCGTTCGGATCGCGGCCAACCTCTTCGCCGCCGGCCAGGAGACGACGGTGCGCCTCCTCGGGACCGCGTTGCAGCTCATCGGCGACCGCCCGGAACTGCAGAAGCTGTTGCGTGAGGACACGTCGCGCGTCCCGAACTTCATCGAAGAGGTGCTCCGGTTCGAGAGCCCGATCAAGGGCGACTTCCGCCTCACGCGCGTCCCCGCCAAGGTCGGAGGCGTCGACATTCCGGCCGGAACGACGGTGATGGTCCTCAACGGTGCGGCAAACCGTGATCGACACCGTTTCGAATGCCCGGCGGAGTTCCAGATCGATCGCGCCAACGCGCGTCAGCACATCGCTTTCGGTCACGGGATCCACACCTGCCCGGGAGCGCCGCTCGCGCGGGCCGAAGGTCGGATCAGCGTCGAGCGTCTCCTCGAGCGCACGGGTGACATTCGGATCTCGGAGGCGGCGCACGGCCCGGCCGGCGCCCGCCGCTACGAGTACGCGCCCACGTACATCCTGCGCGGGCTCACCAACCTCCACCTCGAGTTCGACCCCCGGAGCGCGACATGACCGACAACGCGCAACGGGTCGCGGACCTCGTGGAGATCCACGAGTTGTGCGCGCGGTACATGATGCTCACGAGCCAGTTCGTGCAGGGCCGCTGGCTCGAGGTGTTCACGCCCGACGGCGAGTACAACGCATTCGGCACGCCGTAC
This sequence comes from Acidimicrobiia bacterium, assembly GCA_035631895.1. Taxonomy (GTDB): domain Bacteria; phylum Actinomycetota; class Acidimicrobiia; order IMCC26256; family PALSA-610; genus DASQHW01. Next base: position 1,427 of record DASQHW010000169.1, read on the forward strand.
ACGCTCGACCGGTTCCCCGCGCTGCTCGACGCCGCGCCGCGCGGCCAGTTCATCGGCAACATGCCGGTGGTCGAGCTCGACGGCGACCGCGCCAGCGGCGTGCAGCACTTCGTCTTCGTCGACCAGCACACCCACGCGATGCGGCTCGGCTGGTACAAGGACGAGTACCGGCGTACCGACGACGGCTGGCGTATCCACCGCCGTTCGACGACCTTCATGCGCAAGCACGGAGGATTCGACTCGGGCGTCAGCACGACCCGCTCGCCGACGTG
>DASQHW010000170.1:0-4822 GCA_035631895.1 Acidimicrobiia bacterium
CGCGCGCACGGTCCGTGCCTCGTTGCGCTCGTTGCTTGCGGCGTGTTCCTCGCTGCGGGTTGTGGAAGCAGCTCGAAGGCGTCCAACACCACGGTTACCTCCAACAAGACCGGCAACACGACGTCGGGCAACGGTTCGAGCGCCACGACGAGCCCCAGCGGTCCCAGCACCACGACGGCGGCTGCCGCTGCGACGCTGCCCGCCGACATCTGCAAGATCCTCGATGTGAGCACGGTGTCCGGCACGCTCGCGGCACCGAACATCACCTCGACGCGCAGCTTGGGTAACGCCGACAACGAGCCCAGTTGTTTGTGGGGCACTCTCGGCCCGAACCCGTCGGTGCAGGTAACGGCATTCACCGGCAACGACCTCGCCACGAAGAAGACGAGATGGGCGATCGCATTTCCCGCGGTGAAGGGCGCCGGCAATGGCGCGTGGTCGCGCGGCGTGGTCCAAATCGGCAGCAACAGGAACGCGGTGCTTTACGTCGACTACGGCAATTTCGGACTCGAGTTCGCGCTGGGCGGACCGAACGTCACGGTCGATCAGGCCGTCGCGCTGGCGAACAAGATCAAGTAGTCAACAGGCATAGATCCCGACGAGCAGCGCGACGGGCTGCGGGGCGCGCACGCGCTCACGGGGCAGATGCCGACCATTGGTCGTTCACCCACCTCACAGGTCGGTGGGGGACCAATGGTCGCCCGCTCGACGGTGGAGGTCGCGCCGCGAAGTGTCGAGATCACCCTGCGGTCGTCAGCTGAGCGGGGGGACGGGCTGCGGCGGAGGCGGCCCGACGTATTGCGCGCTCGGGCGGATCAGACGGTTGTCGGCTGCCTGTTCGAGGATGTGCGCGCACCACCCGATCACACGGCTCGCCGCGAACGTCGGCGTGAACAGCTCGCGCGGGATGCCGGCGCGGTCCATGACGATGCCCGCGTAGAACTCGACATTGGTGTACAGCCGGCGACCCGGCTTCAACTCGTCGAGCACCCTGATCGCGGTCGCTTCGATATGGCGCGCCAGATCCATCTTGTCGCCGCCGAGCGATTCGGCGACCTCGCGCAGCATGAGCGACCGCGGATCGTCGGTCTTGTAGACGCGATGGCCGAAGCCCATCAAACGGTCGCCGCGTTCGACCGCTTCGCGGAGCCAGGGCTCGGCGCGGTCTGCGGTCCCGATCTCGTCGAGCATCTGGAGTGCCCGGCTCGGCGCACCGCCGTGCAGCGGGCCGGAGAGCGCGCCGATCGCACCGACGACCGCCGCGCCGAGATCGGCTCCGGTCGACGTGATGACGCGCGCCGTGAACGTGGAGGCGTTGAACCCGTGATCGATCGTCGAGATGAGGTATTTCTCGACGGCCGCCGCGTGCTCGGGCCGCGGTTCCTCGCCGTGCATCATGTAGAGGTAGTTCGCGGCGTACCCGAGGTCGGCCCGCGGCGCGACGGGTTCGAGCCCGCGTCGCAGGCGCCAGAGTGCGCAGATGAGCGTCGGCACGACCGCGCACGTGGCCATCGCGTTCTCGCGCAACATCGCGGCATCGACATCGATGGACGGGCGAAAGCCCATCGTGGCGCCGAACTGTGAGACCGCCGTGCGCAGCGCGTCGAGGGGTACGAACTCGTCGCCTGCGCGTGCGATCGCAGGTAGGACATCGGCCACCGCGGGCGGGACCGCCCGGCGCCGGGCGATCTCCGAGGCGAACGCTTCCCGTTGCGCGCTCGTCGCCGGGAGGCGACCCTCGAACATCAAGAACCACACGTCTTCGAGCGGCCGCTTCTGCGCGAGCTCCACCGCGCTGTACTGCCGATAGTGGTAGAAGCCCTCGAGGCCGCGCACGTCGCCGACGCAGGTCTCGGCGACGACCACTCCCTCCAGGCCGCGCGGGACTTCGTGAGACTGCGCATCGGCCGGTTGGATCATCGCGATGCGCATGAGGTCGCGCATCGAAACGATGCCGACGAGCCGGTCGGAATCGACCACTGGGATGTGGCGGTATCCGTGTTCTGCAAGTTTCGCGAACGCGGCGCGCGCTTCTACGTCTGACGCGATCGTGTCCGGCTCGGCAGTCATCCATTCGGACACCTTTGCCGTCGACGCGTCCGAGCCCGCGCTCGCGATGCGAATCATGTCCCGTTCGGTGAGGATGCCGATCGCATGGTCATCCGCATTGACGACGACCACCGAACCAACCTTACGATCACGCATGCATGCCGCGGCTTCCGCAACGGTGTCGGCGGGGCGCACGGTGACCACCGGATGGCTCATGATGTCGCCGACGGTGCGTTCCCGCGCGGTCGTCGTCTCGGGCATGCGATGCAGTCTACGTGCGGTGTCGTGTCATCGAATCACGCATCGCGGGCCGTCGACCGAACGGCATCGCACGGCATCGCCACGCACATGTGCGATGTCGCGTGACGGAGCAGCGGTCCCTACGCGATCGCGTATCACGCGCCGTCGGTCGGCTCCGGCGCACCGTGCCGACCTGCGCCGGCCGCGAACCGGGACGCGCCCGCGACCGCGTCGCCCGCCGCGAGCACTCGCATGCCGTGCGCGTATTCGGCGGCGATCGCCTCGTCGAGCTGGAGCCCCCATTGCTCGTAGCTCGACGCGCGGTCCTCGCGCAGGCAGCGTTGGGGGAGCGACGTCAGCTCGGTGGCAAGAGCGACCGCCGCACTCCGGGCGTCGCCCGGCTCCGTGAGCCGGTTCGCGAGGCCCATGCGCAGCGCTTCGTCACCGGAGACACCGCGTCCGGTGAGGATGAGGTCGAGGGCGTGTGAATGGCCGATCAGCCGCGGGAGACGCACGGTGCCTCCGTCGATCAGCGGCACGCCCCACCGCCGGCAGAACACGCCGAAGACGGCGTCTCGTGCGGCCACTCGCAGATCGCACCACAGCGCGAGCTCGAGGCCGCCGGCGACCGCGTATCCCTCGACCGCGGCGATGACCGGCTTCGAGAGCAGCATGCGGGAGGGTCCCATCGGTCCGTCGCCGTCGGGTCGTACGCGGTTCGTCCCGGATTGGCTGCTGATCGCCTTCAGGTCGGCGCCCGCACAGAACGTGCCTCCGGCGCCGGTGAGGACGGCCGCATCGTGCGCGTCGTCGGCGTCGAACGCCCGGAACGCGTCGGCGAGCCGGGCCGCGGTCGCGCCATCGACCGCGTTGCGGACCTCCGGACGGTTGATGGTGACGATCGTGACCCGGCCCTCGTGCTCGACACCGACCGTCATGGCTGCTCCCTTCGCGCGATCAAGTGCGCGTTCTCGTTGAGTGACGCGAGCGAACGCACACCGGTTCGGGACGCGACAACACGCGACAACGATGTGTAGTGCGGATCGAACCAGAGGAGACGATCGAAACCGAGCACGATCGCCAATGCGACGTTGATCACGCCTCCGTGACACACCGCGACGACCCGCTCACCGGGATGTCCGGCGATCAGCGCCGCGAGCGTCGCCTCGACACGCGCCCGGAAGCTCTCGGGCGATTCGCCGCCGAACGTCTCCCAACGGCCTTCGATCATGTCGCGGAGACGTTGATCGTTCGTGGCTCGGAGCTCCTCCATCGGGATGTAGTGATCGGCCTGCACGTCGTACTCCACGAGGCCCTCGACCACCTCGATCTTCAGCCCGTGCGCGTCTGCGATCGGCCGGGCTGTTTCGATCGCGCGCCGCTGCGGACTGGAGAGAACGGCGTCGACGTCCTCGTGTGCGAGCCAGCGGGCAAGGCGTTGCGCCTGCTCGTTCCCGCGCGCAGTGAGCCCCGGGTTCGCAGGCTCTCCCGTACCCGGCGCGACGCGCTCGGGTTCGGCGTGCCGGACCCAGAGCAGCTCCATCAGCGCGCCCGGATCGTCATGCGAGTGAGAATTCCAGGACGCGCTCGAGCTCTGCAAGCGCGTCATGAGGATCGACGACCTTGATCGTCGTCATGCCCATTGCGCGCGCGGGCTTGAGGTTGATGCCGAGGTCGTCGAGAAACACAGCCTCGGACGCCTGCACGTCGAGGCGCGCGAGCACGAGCGAGTAGATACGTGGATCCGGCTTGCGCAGACCTTCACGTGAAGACTCCACGATGACGTCGAAGGCGAGCATGTCGTGCAGCGGATGCGGTGTGGAACGCGCGTCGTCGTCGGTCCAGTTGTTCGTGAGCGCGGCCGTTCGGAGGCCATTGGCTCGGATGCGCTCGATGGCCCTTGCCATCTCGGGCCGGGGTCCGAGCGACGACCCGATCATCTCCATGAGGCCCCGGGCGTCGAGCCGAAATCCTGCTGCGTCCGCTTCGGCTTCGAGCGCGACGGCGAACTCGTCCATGCCGAGCTCCCCGCGCTCGAGCGCCGCCCACGCTCCCTCCTCGCTGCTCCCGCGGATGAGCCCGCGCACCGTTCCGGGAGGAAGGTCGTTGCCGTGGTCGTACGCGTCGAAGGCTTCGAACGGCGACGGAAACACGACACCGCCGAGGTCGAAGATCACTGCGCGGTGCGTCATGACGTGCTCAGCACTGGGGAGCCGGGTCGACCAGGACACCCGGGTTCAGGATTCCGGCCGGGTCCACCGAACGCTTCGCGGCACGCAACGCGGCGGCGAAGGGCTCCGGTCGTTGCGTGTCGTACCACGGTCGATGGTCGCGGCCGACGGCGTGGTGGTGCGTGATCGTGCCACCGTGGCGCATGAGCGCCTGCCCGGCGGCGTCCTTGATCGACTGCCACTGGGTCAGCTGATCGGGTTCGCGGCCGAGCGCGAGCACGGTGAAGTACGGGGCGGGACCGTCGGGATAGACGTGCGTGAACCGGCACGTGACTACCGCGGATCCGGCTCCGGCATCCTCC
>DASQHW010000171.1:0-6104 GCA_035631895.1 Acidimicrobiia bacterium
CTGGTGCTCGGCACGCTGCTCGCCGTCAACGGACGAGCCGGGGCGCAGGCCATGCCGTTCCTCCTCGGGCTCTCGCTCCTGGCGATCGGCACCGTCCAGGTGTTGCGCGCCCTGCATGTGTCGGACCGTCTCGCGTACACCGTGGGTGGTCTCGCCATCGTCGTCGTGTGGCTGCTGCCGTTCCGCGTCGTCGAGGCACTTGTCCCGGGCGCACAGATGAATTTCTCGATCTGGGTCGTGGGAGGGCTGCTCATCGTCCTCGGTGCGGTGTGGACCGTGATCTACAACGCGGACGCGTTCCTGGGTGCGACGATGGCGGTGCTGGGCCGTGTGCGCTCGCTTTCGGCCGTCCTGAAGATCTCGATGGCGTACCCCCTGCGGAACCGGCTCCGTACCGGCATGACGCTCGCGATGTTCACGATGGTCGTGTTCACGCTCGTCGTCGGGATCACCACGCCGAGCTCCTTCATCGCGTCCTCGAACAAACCGCAGACCTTCGGTGGTGGGTTCGACGTGCGCGCGATGACCTCACCCGCGAGCCCGATCACGGACATGACGGCGGCAATCCGGGCGAACAAGAACATCGATGCGCGTGTCGTACGCGCGGTCGCGAGCATCTCGACCATTCCCGTGAAGGCGCGACAGTCGGGCGCGAAGACATTCGTCGACTATCCGCTGCACGGGTTCGACCAAGGGTTCCTGGACAACAACCGGTATGCGTTGGGAAGCCGTGCCCGCGGCTACACGACCGACGCCCAGGTATGGGACGCGATCGCGAAAGGCGGCAACCTGGCGGTTGTCGATCCGTGGATCGTCCCGCACCGCCGGAATTGGAGCTTCGGAGCCTTGACCGAGCTGAAGCTGTCGGGCTTCTACGCCGAGGACCCGACATTCGATCACGTCGTGGTCGACGTCCGCGATCCCGAGAGCGGGCGCGTGACGCGCTTCACCGTCGTCGGTGTCCTGCGTGACACGATGCCGTTCGAGATGGCAGGCGTCTCCACGTCGCAGCGGGCGCTCGCGTCGTACGGCGATCGTGCCAGGCCGACCACCCATCTGTTCGCGCTCGCGCCCGGCACCGACGCAGGGCACTTCGCGACGCGGCTCGAGTCGGCGTTCCTCGCGAACGGCACCCAGGCGGACTCGTTCGCGAAGCTCGTGCACGACTCCGTCGCCGGTTCGATGGTGTTCCTGCGGCTGATCGAGGGCTTCATGGGTCTCGGACTCATCGTCGGTGTCGCCGCGCTCGGGGTGATCGCGGCTCGCTCCGTGGTCGAGCGGCGCCAGCAGATCGGCGTGCTGCGCGCCATCGGGTTCCAGGCGTCGACGGTGCGGCTCGGGCTCCTGCTCGAATCCGGGTTCCTCGCGCTCACCTCGATCGTCGTCGGGACCGCGCTCGGGCTGGCGCAGGCTTACAACGTGGTGGACGACGCACACCGGCAGGCGACCTGGCCGGGGGTCCATCTCATCGTGCCGTGGATGAATCTTGCCGTGGTCTTCGTCATCGTCATGCTCGTCGCGCTCGCCACTACGTACCTCCCCGCCAAACGGGCGTCGCGGGTGTATCCGGCCGAGGCGCTCCGGTACGAGTAGGGCCACTCCCGTGTACCGGCCACGTGCCCCGGCGCGCGAGCATGGGGCCGGTGCTGGACGAGAACCGCGGCGCGCAGGCAACGACATTCGACCAATTGATCGACACGCTTCCTGACGGCGTCGTGGTCACCACCCCGTCCGGCCAGATCGTTGCCGTCAACAGGCAGTTCTGTGCACTCTCGGGGCACGCGCGGGCAGACCTCGTCGATGCGCCGATCGAGTCCCTGATCCCGAGCCGGGTACGGGCCCAGCACGTCGCCCTCCGGTCCGCGTACATCGCGGACGGCGGACCGACCCGTGCGATGTCCGACCGTCTCGACATCGTCCTGCTCCGCGCGGACGGCTTCGAGCTGCCCGTCGACGTCTCGTTGTCGACATTCGGGACAGGCAGCGAGCAGCTCGTGGTCGCGGCGGTACGGGACGCATCGGTGAGGCGCCGCGCCGAGCTCGAGATCGAGCAGGAACGAGCCTTCAGCACCGCGATGCACACGATCTCGGCGGCGTTGCTCCGGGGGGGCACGATCGAGGAAACGCTGCGGACCATCAGCAGCCACGCTCGTAGCCTGCTCGACGCCGACCTCGCGGCCCTCGCGGTCCCGGCCGACGACGACCCCGAGACGTTGGTGTTCCGGGTGTGCGAAGGTCATGGTGCCGACGCCCTCGAGGGGAGCACCGTTCGCGCCGACGCCTCGTTGTCCGGTGCAGTGATGCGCGAACAGGAGCCGGCGCTGCTCACCGACGCGAGCACGGACCCGCGGTTCCACCGCCCGGCGGCCTGGCCCGACGGCATGGGTCCGGCGCTGTTCGTGCCGCTCCACGCGCGCGATGACACGCTCGGCAGCCTGATCGTCGCGAAGCGGCGTGGCCGGCCGATGTTCCGTGTGAACGATGTGTTGTTGATGAGCACGTTCGCCGCGCAGGCGGCGCTGGCGCTGACGGACGCACGTGCCCAGGACGCACTGCGCGGTCTCCGCGTGCTCGAGGACCGCGACCGGGTCGCAGCCGCCATGCGGGACACCGTCGTGAGTCGCGTCTCGGGCGCGTCACTCACACTGCACACCGTGCTCCAGGGCGACCTTGCGGAGGCACTGCAGGACCGCGTGTGGCAGGCGATCGAAGAGCTCGATGCGGCAGTGGCCGCGATCCGCGCCGCGGTCTTCCCGCGCTGACCCTCTCACGAGCACTCCGCGTCTCTGTCGGGGACGTTTGGCCCTGGTCTTCGCGGCACGACCCCTGCACGCTGGATGCAGACGCGTGACGACACGCGGAAGCAGACGCAGAGGAGCAAACGATGAAAGGTCTCGTTTACCACGGGCCCGGCCGCAAGACGTGGGAGGAAGTCCCGAAGCCGGTGATCGTCGACGACACCGACGCGATCGTGCGCGTGGACGCGGTCACGATCTGCGGCACGGATCTCCACATCCTCAAAGGCGATGTGCCCGAGGTCACGGAAGGTCGCATCCTCGGCCACGAAGCGGTCGGCACCGTCGAGCAGGTCGGCAGCGGCGTCAAGAACGTGCAGCCCGGAGACCGTGTGCTGGTGTCCTGCATCACCGCGTGCGGACGGTGCCGGTTCTGCCGCGAGGGCCGATACGGCCAGTGCGTCGGCGGCGGCGGCTGGATCCTCGGCCACCTCATCGACGGCACCCAGGCCGAGTACGTCCGCGTGCCGTTCGCCGATACTTCGACGTACACGGTGCCGGACGGCGTGAGTGACGAGGCGGTGCTGATGGTCGCGGACATCCTGCCGACGAGCTATGAGGTCGGTGTCCTCAGCGGGCACGTTGCACCCGGCGACGTCGTCGCGATCGTGGGCGCGGGACCGATAGGGCTCTCCGCGATCCTCGGTGCACGCCTGTACAGCCCGAGTCACATCATCGCGATCGACCTCGCGGACAACCGTCTGGACGCGGCCAAGCGCTTCGGCGCCGACGTGGTCGTGAACCCCCAACGGGAGGACGCTCGTGCGATCGTGGACGAGCTCACAGGCGGGCTCGGGGCCGACGTCTCGATCGAGGCAGTGGGTACCCCGGAGGCCTTCGAGCTCACCGTGAGCCTCGCGCGCGCCGCCGGGCACATCGCGAACATCGGTGTCCACGGCAAGCCGGCGACGCTGCATCTCGAAGAGCTGTGGATCAAGGACGTCACGATCACGACGGGCCTGGTCGACACGTACTCGACACCGACGTTCCTGCGCCTGCTGGCGGGCCACCAGCTCGATGCAAGCCGGTTCGTGACGCACCACTTCACGCTCGACAGGTTCATCGATGCGTACGACGTCTTCTCGCGCGCGGGCGAGACGGGCGCCCTCAAGGTTGTGCTGACCCGGGAGTGACCGCCGCCGCGCGACGCACGGCGACGACGCGAGTGTCGCCGATGCCCTTGAGCGCGAAGGTCCGCCGCAACCCGACGATCTCGATGTCGTCGCGCCCTCGGAGCTGCGCCGCATCGACGCGCGGAATGACGAGCGTGCCCGGCCTGGCGATCGTGGTCAGCCGCGCGGCAAGGTTCGCGGTCGGGCCGAAGACGTCGCCGCCGACCGACACCATCGGGCCGTAGGCGATGCCGCAATGCATCCGCGGCATGTCGCGGATGGCGCCGAGCCGTTCGGCGATGTCGAGGCCGATGTCGACCGCGACCGGCAACGAATTCGCGACGAACATCACTTCGTCGCCGATGAGCTTGATCGCACGACCGCCGCGCGCGGAGACGGCATCGAACGCCGTGTTCTCGAACTCGTCGACGAGCGCCGCAAGCCGGTCGACGGACACGCGCTGGCTCAGCTTCGTGAAGCCGCTCAGGTCGGCGAACCCGACCGCGCACTTTGCAGCAGTCTCGTCCGCCTGGAGCCTGCGGCCGAGCGCGGCGAGAAGATGCCGTCGCCATACGTAGATCAGCGAGTCCTGGAGAAGATCGAGCACTGATTCGCTCAACGCGCCCAGGAGCGCTTCGCTTCGGTCCCGATTCGTCGTGCCGGGCTCTGCGCCGGGAAGCGTTGTCGCAAGCTCCTCGACGACGGCGACCTGGGCCTCGGCGATCCGGGAGAACGACGCGCCCAGGAGTCTTGTGAGCCGAAGGATGCCCTCGTCGTCGACCACACCGGCTCCGGACAGCGCTGCGAGGCGCCGGACCATCTCGATGTCGGCCTCGGTGAACGCCTCCACATCGTCCGGCACCTCGGGGAAGCCCATCGCGCGCCACCACTTCACCGAGCGCTCGTGCTCGATGCCGGCAAGGCGTCCGACGTCGGCTCGCCGGTAGGCGGGCGGGTCGAGACGGACAAGACGGTGAAGTGCCGCCGTGCGTTCGTCGGGCTGCCCCACCTTGCGTGCCGGCTCGACGTCGCTCATTCGCTCATCGTTGCACTTCGCCGAGGACGGCCCGTGGTTCGTGTCGGTCGGTCCCCGAACCTCGCCTTCGACAGGCTCGTGCGGACCTAAGACCCTGCCGCGGGGAGGGGAAGAAGAGGAAGCTAAGGGTCACGGCGACCGAACGAGGGGACGCTCATGACTGGTGAATACGACATCGAGACTCCGGCACTGAGGGTCAAGGTCTACGAACGCGGCGCGCTGGTCGCGGAGATCCCGTGCGAAAGCGCGGACGACGCCGCAGATGTCGTCGCGCAGTGGGAAGACGTCGAGGGCGTGAAGTGCGAGCTCATCGACCTCGCGGTCAGGCACGACACGTTCGACATACTCGCCCCCGAGCCCGAAGACGTCGTTGCCGACGACGACTACTACCGCTGAGCAGTTTCCGGCTCAGCCGGTGTCGCCGGACCCCGATCCTCGGGTACTGAGGACCTGCCGGGCACCGGCCGTTGTCCTCTCGATGATCGCCGGCCGTGCATCGATACTCCTGGAAGTACAGGAGAGCGCGGCGTCATGGAACGCTGTCGCAGATGACGGGAGCAGGCCATGACACGTGCGACACGGGGACTGCGGGAGGAGCTCGGCGAGCGGGCCTGCCGGACCATCGTGATGGAGAACACCGGGTGCCGGTCGCGCCGGTGTTGGTGGATCGTCAGCGAAGACGTCCTTGCACGCTGCCGGCCCGCGGCGTGACCTGACCACTTCGAAGGTCGGCACCGGCGGCTGATCACGATTCCGTCACACGCGGGATCAGGACCAAAGTCCTCTGCCAGTCGACGAACGCTTCTACCGGCGACACGCCGGCGTTGGGACGATGGGGGTGACATCGACGCAGTGAGAAGCGAGGCGGCGAGATGTGGTGGTGGACCGATGCCGGGGTGACCGCCTTCCGGGCGCTCGAGCTGATCGGGGCGCTCTGGCTCTTGATCGTCGCGGCAGTTCTGGCGGTCGATCACCTGTTGCACGGCCGTAAGGACCGCGCATCGTTGCACGGTCGGGACGAGATCAATGTTCCCGCCCGTCCGACGCGTGCTCCCGAGGTCGTCGGCAGGGCAGCGTGATGTCCGCGATCGCCTGGTTCGAAGACGTTTCGCTGGCCGATGTTGCCCGCGTCAGCGGCAAGGGTGCGAACCTTGGCGAGTT
>DASQHW010000172.1:0-2910 GCA_035631895.1 Acidimicrobiia bacterium
TCGCCTCGACGATCGCCCGTGCGAGATGTGCGCGTGTCGTGCCGCGTGTGATGCCGACGATCGTGCCGCGGGCGAACGGATCCCACCAGGGCGAGCCGAGGCCCGTGAACGCAGGGACGACGCAGACGCCGTCGGTGTCGGGCACCGATGTGGCGAGCGACTCGGTCTGGCTCGCGTCGCCGATGATGCCCAGCCCGTCGCGCATCCACTGGACTGCGGCGCCGGTGACGAAGATCGCGCCCTCCATGGCGTACGTGACATCACCTGTCGCGGTCGACCACGCGATCGTCGTGAGCAAGCCGTCGACCGGATCGGGAAGCTTGGATCCGACGTTGGTGAGCACGAAGGAACCGGTGCCGTAGGTGTTCTTCGTCATTCCCGGTTCGACGCACGCCTGGCCGAACAGGGCGGCTTGCTGGTCTCCGGCGATGCCGCTCACGGGGACGCGCAACCCTGCCGCGTGGTCGGGCACCGTCGTGCCGAACCGGCCGGAGGAGGGCATGACGTCGGGGAGGCATGCGCGCGGCACGCCGAACAGGTCGCACAGCTCGTCGGACCACTCGCCGCGCCCGATGTCGTAGAGCATCGTTCGGCTCGCGTTCGACGGGTCGGTCGCGTGCACACCGCCTCCCGGACCGCCCGTGAGCTTCCACAACAGCCACGTGTCCACGGTGCCGAACGCCAGGTTGGGATCCGACGCCGCAACGCCGCCTTCGTGCAACAGCCATTCGAGCTTGGTCGCCGAGAAATACGGGTCCAGGACGAGACCGGTGAGGCGTCGCACCGTCGGTTCGTGGCCGGCGTCGCGCAACGACTCGCACCGTGCTGCGGTGCGGCGGTCCTGCCAGACGATCGCCGGCGCGAGCGGTCGTCCCGTGGTGCGATCCCAGAGCACGACGGTCTCGCGCTGGTTGGTGATCCCGACCGCCGCGACCTCCTCGCCGGTGTCCCGGAGGTGTGCCGACACTTCGGCGAGCGTCTCGAGCGTGACCCGCCAGATGTCCTCGGCGTCGTGCTCCACCCAACCGGGCTTCGGGAAGTGTTGCGGGAACTCCCGGTACGACGAGGTGAGCGGACGACCGTCCGGACCGACCGCGAATGCACGGACGCCGGTCGTGCCGGCGTCGATCGCGACGACGGCGGTCACACCGCTGCGGCGTCGTCGGGCCGGTTTCGGGCCACCAGCGCGTCGGCGAAAGCCCGGTTGCGCGCGGTGCCACGCATCTCCAGCATCAGCGGCCGGTGCTCCCGCGCAGTCAGCCGCAGCTTCCTGCGGCCTTTTGCTGGGCATTCCTCGACGCGCAGCCGATCATGAGTGTTGGCATAGACACGACGGCGGGGCAGGCGACTGAAGAAGCCGGTGGAGATCAGATAGAGGTGACCCTCGGTGAGGACCGTGAAGTCGAGCGTACGAGAGGCGAACACCCCGGCGAGCGGTCCGTCGCGCCAGACCCACGCCCGGCCCCAGGCCACGATCGGGTCGGAGGGCAGCATTTGCTGCAGCCGTCGCTCGACGGACGACGGGGGAGATGTGTGCGGTGCGGGTCGGTCCATGGTCAGTCCGGCGGCGTGACGCGGGCAGGATAGAGCAGTGAGCCCCCCAGGGGAGGTGCGATGCGAGTCGGCATACTGACCGGTGGCGGCGATTGCCCGGGCTTGAACGCAGTGATCCGTGCGATCGTTCGCCGAGGCGAGGGCCAGTACGGGCACACGATCGTGGGATACCGCCACGGCTGGCGGGGCGTGCTCGAGGGCCAGTCGATGGATCTGTCCGAGAACTCGGTGCGGGGACTGCTCCCGCGCGGCGGCACGATCCTCGGGACGTCCCGCACGAACCCGTACAAGACCGACGACGGGCCGCCGCGGGTGCTCTCGACACTGAAGCGCGACCGCATCGACGCGCTCATCACGATCGGCGGGGAGGACACGCTCGGCGTCGCGAACAAGTTGTCGGCCCACGGCGTGCGCGTCGTCGGTGTGCCGAAGACCATCGACAACGACCTTTCGGCGACCGATTTCACGTTCGGGTTCCACACCGCCGTGCAGATCGCGACCGACGCGATCGACCGCCTGCACACGACCGCGGAGAGTCACGACCGAGTGATGGTCGTGGAGGTCATGGGTCGGCATGCAGGATGGATCGCGACATACGCGGGGCTCGCGGGTGGCGCGGACCTCATCCTCGTCCCCGAGGAGCCGTTCGACATCGAAGAGGTCGCCGACGCGCTGCGCCACCGCCACCAGCGGGGCGCGAACTTCTCGATCGTCGTCACCGCGGAAGGCGCGACGCCGAAGGAAGGCACGATGGAGCTGCAAACCGGTGACACCGACGAGTTCGGGCACGTACGGCTCGGTGGCATCGGCGCGCGGCTCGCGGCGGAGATCGAACAGCGGACCGGCTACGAGGCTCGGATGACGTCGCTCGGGCATGTGCTGCGCGGTGGGAGCCCCACCGCCTACGACCGCGTGATCGCAACCCGATTCGGCGTGGAGGCGATCGACGCGGTGCACGAGAGCGACTTCGGGGTCATGGTGGCGCTGCACGGCACCGATGTCGTCCGTGTGCCGATCGAGGACGGCGTGGCCCAGCTCAAGACCGTCGACGGCCACCTGTTCGAGACCGCGGCGGTGTTCTTCGCCTAGCACCGCGTCGTGCGCCCGGTAGGGTGCGCCGCGCATGGGCCGCGCCCTCGACGACCTGATCGACATCTTGCAGCTCGAGCAGCTCGAGGTGAACCTCTTCCGCGGGGTGAGCCCCCAGGAGGAGCGCCAGCGCGTGTTCGGAGGGCAGGTCGCCGGGCAGGCGCTGATCGCTGCGGGCCGTACGGTCGATCCGGAGCGGCGCGTGCACTCGTTGCACGCGTACTTCCTGCGTCCCGGCGACCCACTCGTGCCGATCGTGTACGAGGT
>DASQHW010000173.1:0-3122 GCA_035631895.1 Acidimicrobiia bacterium
GCGCCCTTCGCGCTGGCGTGGCTGGCCGCGGTCGGCGAACGTACGTCGAAGATCGTGCTCGGCACGTCGGTCCTGACGCCCACGTTTCGTTATCACCCCGCGATCGTCGCCCAGGCGTTCGGCACGATGGGCGTCCTGATCCCCGACCGCATGATCCTCGGCGTGGGCACGGGCGAGCACCTGAACGAGGGTGCATTGGGCATCGAGTGGCCCGACAACCGCGAGCGGTTCGCGCGGCTGAGGGAAGCGGTCACGTTGATTCGCAAGCTGTGGTCGGAGCAGTCGGTGACGTTCGACGGTGAGTACTACCACACGCGAAACGCGACCATCTACGACCGCCCCGACAAGCCGGTTCCGATCTACGTCGGGGCAGGCGGGCCGCAGGTCGCGAAGTACGCGGGCCGTGCCGGGGACGGGCTGATCTGCACATCGGGCAAGGGAATGGAGCTCTACTCCGAGCAGTTGCTCCCGTCGTTCAGCGATGGGGCCAAGGAATCGGGTCGCGACGGTGCGGAGCTCGACCGCATGATCGAGGTCAAGGTCTCGTACGACACCGACCACAAGCGCGCGAGAGAGGACACGAAGATCTGGTCCGCGCTCGCGCTGCCCGCGGACGCCAAGGCGGGCACCGACGACCCGCGCGAGATGGAGCGGCTGGCCAGGTCGGTGGAGGACGTTGCGCACCGCCGGTGGCTCGTATCAGACAGCCCGGACGAGCACATCGAGCAGCTGCGGCCGTACCTCGACCTCGGATTCAACCACCTCGTGTTCCACCACCCGGGCGTCGACCAGCGTCGCTTCCTCGACCTGTACGCGACGCAGATCCTCCCGAGGATTCGCAAGCAATGGGCATAGCCAATACGTGGGTCGTCGTCCTGATCAAGGACTTCGACTCGGCCAAGGAACGGCTGCGTCCGGCGCTCGGCTCGAAGTCGAGGAGGGCGCTGGCGCGACGCAACGCGCAGCTGGCGGTGAACGCAGCCGCGGCGGGCGATCACGTCCTGGCCGTGACCGGGAGCGAGGAGGTTGGGGAGATGGCTGCGGCGTGGGGCGCGCACGTGCTGCTGGAGCCGCGCGAGGAAGGACAGCACACGGCCGCTGAGCGCGGGATTGCGCGTGCCCGCGCCGCCGGCGCCGGCGCTGTGCTCCTGCTGTCCAGCGATCTGCCCCTCGTCACCGCCGACGCGGTCGGACGGATGCTCCAGGCGGCCGCGCGGTTGAAGGCGCCGGTGGTCGTGGCTGCTCCGGCGATCGGACGCGGCGGCACCAACGCGCTTTACCTGCGACCGCCGGACGCAATCGCGATGCACTTCGGCGACGACTCCCTCGGCAAGTTCCAGGAGGACGCCCTGGCACGCGGCGTCAATTTCGTCCTGCACAACTCCGACGCGATGGCCCTCGACCTCGACGAACCCTCCGACCTCGAACGCTTGAGCCGAGCGGTCTGACGCTGATCGAGCTGATCGGCGTCGAGGGTCTGCCCGAGGTGCGGCCCGGCGACGACCTCGCCGCGCTGGTCAGCGAACGCGCCACCCTGCGTGACGGCGACGTGCTGGTCGTTGCGCAGAAGATCGTCTCCAAATCCGAGGGCCGTCTCCGCGAGATCGAATCGATAACCGCGAGCGATGAGGCGAAACGCATCGCGCCGCGCTTGATCGCCGCGCCCGACCCGCGGATGGTGCAGGCGGTCCTCGACGAAAGCGTGCGAGTGCTTCGCTCCGACCGCGTCCTGATCACCGAGACACGTCACGGCTTCGTCGCAGCCAACTCGGGTGTCGACCACTCCAACGTGGGCGCGGGCACGCTGGCGCTGCTGCCCGTCGACCCCGACGCGAGCGCCCGCCGACTTCGCGACGACTTGATCGAGCGCACCGGCGCTCGGGTCGGGGTGATCGTCTCCGATACGTTTGGCCGGGCGTGGCGTCTGGGCATCGTCAACGTCGCGCTCGGCGTCGCGGGATTGCCCGCCGTGCTCGACCTGCGCGGAACGCAGGACGACGCGGGTCAGCCGCTTCATGCGACCGTGCTCGCGGTGGCCGACGAGATCGCGGCGAGCGCGGGGCTCGTCATGGGCAAGACGGGACGCATGCCGGTCGTGATCGTGCGCGGCCTGCAGCTCGAAGGCTCGGGGTCCGGACGTGACCTCGTCCGGCCGGAAGGAGAGGACCTGTTTCGCTGAAGCTCGTCGTGCTCGCGGGTGGAACGGGCGGGGCCGCCCTCGCCGACGGGATCCGTCTCGTGGCGCCGGACACCGAACTGACGGTGATCGCCAACACCGCGGACGACGACGAGTTCTGGGGATTGCTCGTCTGCCCTGACGTGGACGCGGTGCTCTACCGGCTGGCAGGCATGTTCAACCACCAGGCAGGGTACGGGGTGAGGGACGACACGTTCCACGTCCTCGATGCCCTCGGGCGAATTGGTGAGGACACGTGGTTCCGTATCGGCGACAAGGACTTCGCGACCCACATCGCGCGACGTGACCTGATGCAGGAAGGGTGCACGCTCACCGCCGCGATGCTCGAGCTCGGCAAGCGGCTCGGCGTACGGGCGCGCGTGCTGCCGATGACGAACGACCGCGTGCGCACTCGATTTGCCACGGCCGCGGGCGAGCTCTCGTTCCAGGAGTACTTCGTGCGAGAGCATCTTCGGCCGCAACTCGAAGGGATCCACTTCGAGGGCATCGAGCACGCGAAGCCCTCGCCCGAGGTCGTGGCCGCGCTGCGCGACGCCGTCCCCGGCATCGCGCTGTCGACCGATATCATCGTGGGATTCCCGGGCGAGACAGAGGAGGAATTCCAGGAAACGCTGTCGCTCGTGGAAGTCGCCGCCTTCGACGACGCCTATACGTTCAAGTACTCCGTGCGTGACGGCACGCCCGCCGTCCGGATCAAGGATCACGTGTCCGAGGAGCTCAAGACCGAACGCATCGGCCGGCTCATCGAGGTGGTGCGGCGGGTGGCGAAACGCAAGAACGCGGGCCTCGTCGGCACGACGCACGAGGTCCTGGTCGAAGGGCCCGCGAAGCGCGGGGACCTGCTGCAGGCCCGTACCCGCACCAACAAGATCGCGCTGCTGGACGGGCCCTCGGAGTGGATCGGGACGTACCGGCAGGTGCGCTT
>DASQHW010000174.1:0-2138 GCA_035631895.1 Acidimicrobiia bacterium
CTACCGAGACGACGCCCGTCCCGCTTCGTAACGCCGGCGACGTCGGCGTCCTCCTGTACGTGTCGCACTCGTGGATCGGTGCGGCACCTGCCATCACGATCGACAACCTCGGGGTCGTCGCCCCGACTCGCTGATCCTCACGTCGCCTGCGAACTTGCGTGGCAGAGGGCTCTTATGGGGCCGCCGGCCACGCAAGCTGCAACGACGCGCGCGACCGCTGCGTGATACGCCGCCGGCGCGTGACGATGCGCCGCTCGAGGCGCGTCTGCCATCGCGTGCGCACGGAACTCGGCCCAATGCGCGACGACCTGCTGCACGGCGTCGGCGATGTCACCCGGAGCCGACGGGGCGACAAGGAGCGCGCCATCGAAACCCGCGGTCGCTTCCACGAGCCCGCTGATGCGTGTCGCGATGACCGGGCGCGCCGCAAGGATCGCCTCGACCGCGGTGTTGCCGAATGACTCATCGGTGCGCGAGGGCACGAGCGCGGCGTCGGCCGCGGCAAGGTACGGCCACACGCTCGGTACGAAGCCGAGGAAGCGCACGCGCTCGTCGAGTCCCGCGTCCGCCACCTGGCGGCGCAGGCTCTCCTCAACTGGTTCCATTCCGGGGAACACCGCTCCCACGATGTCGAGCCGCGCGTCGACACCGCGGAGGGCGAGCAACCGAACGGCCTCGATGGCGTCGCCGGGCCCTTTACGCTCGGAGAGCCGTCCGGTGTAGCAGAGACGCAGCGGTTCCTCGAGCAGGGCGCGGGGCGCCTCGACGCGTGGCGGCCCCGCGATGCCGTTCAGGACAACGGCGCAACGTTGCGCGGCGTGCGGCATCGCGTCGGTCAGCACGCGCAAGCTGAAGTGGCTGTTCACGATCACGCGCTGTGCGAGCGCGAGCGGGATGCTCAGTGCCTTGCGCACGATCCGAGGCGTGGACGCTTCGCCCTCGTGCACGTGACAGACGACCGGGATGCCGAGGCATCTCCCGAGCACCAGCCACAGCGGTTGGATGATGGTGTTGACGTAGATGACGTCGGGCCGGACGTCACGAAGGAGGCGGATCTCCGCCGGGAGCGCGCGCAGGGCGAGTCCGAGGAGCCGGAGCAGACCACGGACGTTGAGGTACGTCTTGCGCAACACGGGGCTCGGCACCGGGCGCAACTCGCCACCCCGCGCCTCGATCTCGTGCAGGAGCGGGCCGGACGGCTGAGGAATCGACACGACCACGCGCCACCCCGACGCGAGCATCCCCTCGATGCTCTCCAAGAACATGCGCGAGGCGCCGTAGAGGTCGGCGTTCGGATTGGTGGCGAGCACGGTGAGACCGCGGACCTTCCGGAGATCAGCCTGACCGTCCGCCCAGTTTCTTCCATGTGCGCTATTCATGCGATTTGCCCGTCCGTAGTACCCCGCATTCTTTCACGGAACCGCAAATAGTGCTCAAGCATTCTCGAAGAGTGTGGAAAGGTGCCACAAGAAGCGATCGTACCGGCACAGTGCGCGGTGATCGGGCGGGTTGGGAGCGAGGTCCACATGGCAGCAGGAACGTCTCGTCTTCGGCGTCGCGTGCGCCGCGGCGCCATCGCGGCGGCCGCCGCTCGTGTTTCCTCGAACGGCGTGCGACGGAGGGGCGCGTTGCTGTTTGCGCTCCTCGTGCCGATGTTCGTGGCGCTCGGCATCCTCCCCGCGTCCGCGAACAACGGCACCGTCGCGGTCGGGCAGAACTGCCGGACGTGGCATGCCAGTGTCGTGCTGAACCACAACGTCAAGCCCGATCGCCGGGTGGACGTCGTGACGACCAGCCCCGGAACGACGGGAATCACGGGCGGGCACTACAACACCTCGTTCGGCGAGATCTGGTCGGCCGGTGGGGCTGCGCCGGCGAAGGGACCGTCACGCTCAAGATCTACCTGCCGAACGGCCACATCGAGTTCACCGAGAGCAAGGCGTTGCCGGCACCCGCGGGGTGCGTGACCACCACGAGCTCCACGCGGGCCTCGACGACGACGGCATCTACGACGACGACGACGCTCGTGACGCAGGGCTCGACGCTCTCCACGACGACGATGGCGTCGACCACGACGGTCGCGCCGACGACGACGAGTGCGTCCACGACGACCACGACCCTGGCGAACGAGGGCTCGA
>DASQHW010000175.1:0-5134 GCA_035631895.1 Acidimicrobiia bacterium
CGCCCGCGAGCCCGGCGACACCGATGAGCCGTTCCGCCTCCGCGTAGTACGGCTCCATCTCGTCGTAGTCGACGGGCCAGTCGACGACGTCGGCACCTTGGATCGGCCCGAGCTCCGAACGCGCCCGGAAGTCGACCGCGCGGAAACGGGGGAGCTTGCCGTCGGCGTGAAAGCCGCCGCCGCCCACCGTCGACGGCAAGTTGTTCACCTCGCCCGCGAAGAGCCGGTCGCCGTCGCGCTCGTCGCGCCGGTACGTGCGCGGCTCGAGGAACGGGTCCGGGCCGAGGAAATGGCGTCGGAAGAATTTGATCTCGTCGTTGGACACATGGCCCAGCGCTTCGAAGGGGGGCTCGAGCGCCAGGAGGTGGTTCCGGCCCTTCTCGAGCATGATGACCGACCATCCGGCGGCAGTGAGGACGTCGGCCGCGGTCGCGCCCGCCGGCCCCGTGCCCACGATGACGGCGTCGCAGTCGCTACTCACGCCCGGACACTTCCCGGTCGGTGTACCCGCGCGGCTGGACGTCGCCGGCAAAGCCGATCGCGACCCATCCCGCCAGGTCGCGATTGCCGCCGTATTCGGGTGCGCCGTAGGCGCCCTCGCACGCGTGCACGTACAGCAACCTGCGCAGCTCGGGCTGCGCGCGCAGACGCCGCGCCCGGGTGTCGTCGTCCACGTCGCAGAAGTCGTCGCCGAGGGCCACGAGACCCTCGCGGTATACCTGTTGCCATCCCCGCACCGGTCCGTTGAACTCGCGCTCCGGAATGCCGCGCGAGCCCTCGATGCGCGTGCGCCACGCGAGCTCTTCGTGGCGCGAGAGCGGCAGGAAACGAGAGAACGACGGATCGCCGCCGTAGCGCCCGCTGAACGGACCGCCGGCATAGATCAACGGGGGATCGAACGTGAATGCCGCGAGGAGGTTGTCGACGTAGTCCGCGATGCCGAGCGCGGCACCGCCCGGATGGGCGTCGACCGGAGGGATGAGCACATCGGCGGCGGCCGCAACCATCGCGTGCTCGCGCAGCGTGAGAAAGCGCGGCACTAGAGGTGCTGGCCGCCTGCGGGCGCGATCTTGTCGAGGATCCGGCAGAGCGTTTCCAGGTCGCGCGGCGAGAGGTCGTGCATGTACCCGGGCGCCTCGAACAGCTTCGCTTCCACTTGCGCGCGGACCCGCGCGCCCTTCTTCGTGAGCGCGACGGTGCGTACGCGACGGTCGGTGGGATGCGCGCGCCGCTCCGCGAGCCCGTGTTCCTCCAGCCGGTCGACGAGCCAGGTCACGTTCGACGCGTCGCACCGCCACGAGCCCGCGAGCGAGCTCATTGATTGCGGCGCGTCCGGGTCGAGCGACAGCAGCGCATGCATGGCGCCGGGATTCAGCCCGAACGAGGCGGTGATCTGGGCGAACGACTCCTTACGGGCGAGGAATACCGCGGTCAGCAACCGCCACGCACGAGTTGCGGCATCTTCGTCGGGATGCAGCTGCGCCACGGGTAGAACTTACGACGAATTCACAAATCCTTCAAGTACCCAGAAGATTGAACGACTAAATGCTTGACTTCATTCAAGCATAGGCGCGAGGCTCGAGCTCATGACGACGAACGCAATCCGCGTGGAAGGCCTGCGAAAGGGCTTCGGCGAGGTAGTGGCACTCGACGGCGTGGACTTCGCAGTACCGACGGGCACGGTGCTCGGGCTGCTCGGGCCCAACGGCGCCGGCAAGACCACCGCCGTGCGCATCCTGACGACGATCCTGCGGCCCGACGGCGGACACGCCGAGGTGCTGGGCATCGACGTCACGCGCGACCCGCAGGGCGTGCGCGAGCACATCGGGCTCGCCGGGCAATACGCGGCCGTCGACGAGAACCTCACAGGGCACGAGAACCTCCGCATGGTCGGCAAGCTGACGCACATGCCGAGGGACTACATCCGCCCGCGGGCCGACGAGCTGCTCGCGCAGTTCGACCTCGTCGATGCCGCACACCGACCGGTGCGCACCTACAGCGGCGGGATGCGGCGGCGGCTCGACCTTGCCGCCGCGCTCGTGCATCGGCCGCCGGTCCTGTTCCTCGACGAGCCGACGACCGGGCTCGACCCGCGGAGCCGCACCGACCTCTGGGGCGTGATCGCGGGGCTCGTGAACGACGGCACGACGGTATTGCTGACCACGCAGTACCTCGAGGAGGCCGATCGGCTGGCCGATCGCATCGTCGTGATCGACCACGGTCAGGTCATCGCGGAAGGTACGTCGGCCGAGCTCAAGGCTCGTCTCGGTGCCACGATCATCGAGGTCGGCTTCGACGACGACCAGAGCGCGCGGCGGGCCGAGGTCGCGTTGTGCAAGATCGGGCTCTGTGACGTCGAAGCGACGTCGCACACGGTGCAGCTCAAGGTCGATGACGGGGCGAGGATCGTGCTCGACGTCGTGCGCGCTCTCGACGCCGAGCACCTGGCCCCCGCCCGCTTGAACGTGCGCGAGCCCACGCTCGACGACGTGTTCCTGACGTTGACGGGCCACGCGGCCGAAGAGGAGCAACCCGAGGGGATTCCCGCTGACGGCCGCGGACGCCGGCGGAGCGAGCGAGGTGCCGCATGACCGCCACGACAGTTCCCGTCCCTGCGACCGCCCGGACACAACCAGGGCGCTCGCACCACGCGGTCGCCGATGCCCTCACGATCACGTGGCGCAACCTCGTCGGCATGACGCGGACGCCGCAAGTACTCGTTTTCTCGACGATCCAGCCCATCATCTTCGTGCTGATGTTCCGGTATGTGTTCGGTGGCGCAATCCGCATCCCGGGCGTCACCCACTACGTCGACTACCTGATGCCGGGTGTCTTCGCGCAGACGGTCGTCTTCGGATCCGTCCAGACGGGCATTGCGCTCGCCGAAGACCTGCACAAGGGCTTGATCGAGCGGTTCCAGTCGCTGCCGATGGCGCGCTCCGCGGTGCTCGCGGGCCGAACGCTCGCGGACCTCGTCCGCAACGTGTTCGTCGTGTTGCTCATGGTCGTGATCGGCTTCGCGGTCGGCTGGCGAATTCACACGAGTGTGGTCGATGTCGTCGCCGGTCTGGCGCTGATGCTGCTCTTCTCGCATGCGCTCGCGTGGGTGTTCGCGATCGTCGGCTTGAACGCCGCCAACGCGGAAGCGGCACAGGCGGCGTCGTTCCCGATTCTGGCTCCGCTGGTGTTCGCGTCAACCGCGTTCGTGTCGGCCCAGTCGATGCCGGCACCCTTGAAGTGGTTCGCGGAGCACCAGCCGGTCTCGATCGTGATCGACGCGGTGCGTTCGCTGACGTACGGCGGCGCGTTCGCCTCGACGGGCAAGGTGCTCGCCGCGCTCGCGTGGTGCATCGGGATCATCGCGGTTGCCGCGCCGCTGGCAGTGTCGATCTATCGCCGCAAGGTGTGAACCCGTACTGACCGCAACGCGTGAGGCGGCACGGTCAACGCGACCGTGCGGCCTTCGTGTCCGACGTGGTTGCCTTCCGGTGTCTCGTCGAGCCGCACCGCGGTCACGTCCGCGACGTCGAGCCCGAAGCGGACGACGACGTCGTCGGGTTCGTCGCTCGTGTTCAGCAGGCGCACGACGATGCCGTCGCCGTCGGCGGCAGGTTTGCAGGCCGACAGTACCGACGCGACCGCTTCGACCTCGAGCAACGACACGCCGTCGCGGAGGAGCGGAGCGTCGTCGCCGAGCACGCCCCACATGCCGGTCTCGGCCGCGCGTACGTCCGACGGCGTTGCTGCCAGCGTCACCGTCGCGCGGAGGATGCCCTGCACCTGGGCGCCCGGCGCCGGCATCTCCGGGCCGGCCGGCACGGGGCGGGTTCGCAGCTCGAGGCGCGCGAGCGCGCCGACGCTGCGTACGAGCGTGACGAGGATCTCGCCGGTGGGGTCGATCTCGGCCTCGGGAAGGCCCGGAGCGCCGACGGTGAGACCGTTCGCCGCGATCCAGCCCTGGTGCACGAAGGTGCGAGGCGCGCGGTGCACCCACAGCGCGTCGTCGAGGGCACCGGTCGTGCGTCGCGTCGTGTCGAACGTGGTGGCCGCGCGCACCTCGTCGATCGGTGCGCCGGTGGGGAAGCGCAGGCGCAGGCGGTGGTCCTGCGCACGGTTGTCGAGTGTGACCTCACAGCGGACGAAGGGCACGCCCGGCGCGACCATGGCTTCGACGGCGAGCGTTCCGATCGCCGCGATCGTTCGTGTGACGCGTAGCCGCGAGATGCCGCACGCGTGCCGGGTGCGTCGTACTTCGGTGGTCGCTGACATTGCACGCGGCGGGTCCGGGTCCGCGTCGTAGGAGTCGCCGCGGTCGATGCAGTCCTCGAGCCCGAAGAGACCGTCGTAGACGCGTCCGCCGACCGTGCACGACAGCGTGCCGGCGTCGTCCGCGCGAACGCGGATATCGCCGGCTTCGATCTCTCGGCCGTTATCGACCTCGTCGGGCGCCGGGTCCGCCGGCACGACGGAGTAGCGCCGGCACCCGAACGCGGGGACGTCGCGTGCGACGAACTCCGCGTCGAGACCCCCGACGCCGGCGAGGAAACGCACCCGCGTGGGGTCGTCGCTCGCGACGACGCGGACCGGCGAGCCGTCGACGGCGAGGCCGCCGAAGGACGGCATCGCGAGGGGGTGCATGTCGAAGCGGTCGATGCTCGTGCGCCAAGGCGGGAACGGATCGAGCGACACGCGCACGACGTCGGTGCGGCGCTCCGCAGATGCGTTGAACACGACGACGTCCTGGCCGTCGCGCCAGGGTGTGGCGCGTGTGCGATTGCGGCCACTGAGCCGCTCCAGGACGCGGGTGACCGTTGCGCGGCCGAGCCCCTCCGCGTCGTCGTAGCGCGCCGTCATGCGTTCGTGGACGGGATCGATGGAGCAACCGCCGATGGAGTCGTGCGCCTGGTTCTGCAGGAGGGCACGCCACGCGCGGTCGATGGCCGGTCGTTCGTCGTCGAGCCCGAGCGCGCGACCCAGCGCGGCCCAGGGCTCGGCCCACGCCGTGAGCAACTGCTCGACGGCGCGGTTGCGCAGCTTGAGCGGCATACGCGACGACCACACGCCCGGAAGAAGATTCGCGGTGCGCGCCCCGACGAGCGCGTCGCGCCATTCGGGAAGTGTGCCGGCGGCGGGG
>DASQHW010000176.1:0-5014 GCA_035631895.1 Acidimicrobiia bacterium
CGCGCCCGAACGGCTGTCGTGCAACCGCCTGCAGCGCTCCGGTGCTGTCGGCCGGCTCGGTGCGGGCGCGGCCGGACGTGCGCGCAACTTGCAACACGAGGATGCCCAGGACGGCATACAGGACAGAGCGCGCCGCGAGCCCCACGCCGGCCAGGCGTCGCATCCAGTGACTCTGCGCCGCGTGCGTCACCGCATGGTGACTGCGCGTGAGCTGTGAGGTCGACGTCGTCACCGCGCGCAACGTGCCCGCGAACGGTGCGTCCGAAACACGCGGCGAGAGTGGCTTGTGCGCCCAATGTCCGGCGTGCGATCCGCGCTCTAGGGGTATCCGCGACGAATGACATACGGACATGAGCACGAGACGTCAGCCGCATCACCGGGCTTGAACGATGCCCCGGTGGTCGACAACCGCTATCAGCCCGTCGGGAAGGTCACCGACGTGCTGTTCGACGACCGTGAATTCTCCCCGCGGTGGGCCGTGGTGAAGACAGGCTTCTTCGGAGGCGAGCGGTTCGTGCCGCTCCAGAACGCATATGTCGACGAGGCGGGGCGCCTCGTGGTGCCGTTCGACAAGGTGAGCATCAAGCGCGCGCCGAAGACGCGCGGCAATCACGTGTTGTCGGCGGAGATCGCCAAGGAGCTCCGCGACTATTACGGCATCGCGGCCTGACTTCGCTCCCTGCGGCTCTGATTCCTAGGTCATCCGGCGCACGCCGGGACCGAGCCGGCGACGGAGATCTGCTTCGTACTCACGCACGGCCGGCCCGGCGTGCTGCTCTTTCAACTTCGTGAGCGTGGGATAGCCCGCGTCGCGTTCGGCATCCCATTCATCGGCGAATCGACCGCTGGTGATGTCGTCGGTGAGCGTCCGCATCGTCGACAGGAAGTCGAGATGGTCGTAGCGGCCGCGCCGGGTCAGCTGGCCGTACTGGGACGTCGGCGAGTGGAACTCCGATTGCACGGCGTATCCAACTTCGCGCAGCAGCCGGTACGTGCGCTCGACCTCTCCCGAGAGCACCAGCTCCGTCACGATCGCTTCCAACGGGATGCCGTGCTCGCTCATCGTCTGCACGAACGCGGTGTTGACGGCGGTGAGTGCGGGCGACAACACCTGCTCCACACCGAGATCGAGCACGGCTTCCTGCGTGGGGGTCATCTCGATCGCGCCTTGGCGGAGCCCGCCGATGGCGCGGGCGACCGCCAGCATCCGGTCGCGCGCCCCACCCGTCGCATCCTGGTGCACGCCGACCGCGGTGATGAAACCGATGCCCTCCTCGTAGCAGAGCCGAACCTCGGGCCCCAGCATCCGTGGTGCGATCATGACCGCGTCGCCGGCAGGATGGAGGCGGCCGAACGCGAGGGTGTAACCGCTCGCGACAACCACGCATGCGTCGGATCGGGCCGTGACGGGCAGCAGCGCCACGACGTCGTCGGGCACGAGGATGCAGATGATGTCCGCGTCGCCCGCGGCCTCGACATCATGGGCGTCGAAGCCGTCGTCGACGGCCTGTTCCCGCGTCTCGTCGCGACGCACGCAGATCGCCGGTGTGCAGCCGCTGTCGCGCAGGTTCAACGCCCACGAACGACCCTGGTTGCCGTACCCGACGACGGCGATCCGCTCACCTGCGATCGCTCCCGGATCGGCATCGTCCTCGTAGTAGATCGTCGTCACCACTCCTCCTCCGGGAAAGGGAACACCTCGCCGCCGCTGCGCGCGAGCGACTGGTACCGTCGCTGCGCGTACCACCAACGGCCACGGTCACGTCGGTACCGATCGTGGTACACGCCGAACGCGCGTGTGAACTCACCGGTGTCCCGATGCTGGCGCAGCTCGCACATGAACACGCGCGCCCTCGCCTCCTCGGCGTCGGTTCCGGTGAGGTCCACCCGAGCGTTGAGCACGACGAACTCGAAGAAGGAGTACTGCTCGATCGCGCGGCCGATGAACGTCCCGAGCTCGATGGGCCCCGTCAGGTTCAAGGCCGGCTTCGACACCATGTCGACACGCACAGGCGCCTCGGGCAGGAACAGATCCTCGAACTCGTCCCATGCACGACGGTTCACCACGTCGGCGTATGCCGAGTGCAAGCGCGTGATCGAGATGTAGTCCACGGCTTCCTGCATCTCGTCGCGCATCGAGCGTTACCGCGTGCCCGGTCGGGAGAAGTCGCGATTCGGATGGCTGGGGGGCATGCCCATGTTCGCCGGAGGCGTCCAGCCGCTCTCACGCATGTCTTCGAAGAAGTGCGCCATGTTCAGCAGATCCTCCTCGTAACAGAACTTGCCGTCCCCGGCATAGATGAGCGTCGAATAGCCCGACTGTTTGTAGGGCGTGCCGTCGGCGCGCTGCCCGGGCAGGATCTGCTGCCATTTCACAACCACGTTGTCGCCGTCGATCGCATAGAACTCGGTGGGGAACTGCCAGTCCTCCAGGCCCTCCATCGCCTCGCCGAAAACCGTGCGCTTCATCTCCTCGATCCCTTCCACCCGACCCCACGCGGGATCGATGAACACCGCGTCGTCGGTGAAGAATTGCGCGAGGTCGCGCCATGGTCGGTCGCCCGCATTGATCTGGTCGCGCACGGCGATGTATCGCTCGATCGCCGCCTGTACCTCTTGCCGTTCGTGCGCCATGAGGGGAGTCAAGCGCCACGCCCCCGCGCCGCACAAGCGCAGCAGGGAGATGGACGCTACGACAGCGCGTCGCGCAGTGCGGCGACCCGCTCGGGCACGACGCGCCACCACATCCACCGCCCGCGTTTCTCGCCGACGATCAGCCCGGCTTCGGCGAGTGCCTTGGTGTGGTGACTGACGGTGGGCTGCGATCGCCGCAACGGCTCTTCGAGATCACACGAGCACACTTCCTCGGCCGCGGCGATGATGCTGAGCAGCCGCAGCCGAACGGGGTCGGCCAGCGCGGCGTACGCGGCCGCGAGCTCAGCGGCATCCCGCTCCGACAGCGGTTCGGCAAGTACCGAGCCGCAGCACCCGATCGTCGTGCGGCGTGCCTTCGCCACCGGAGCCTCCTCGAGGTTTCAACCGCATCGTACCGCCGATGCATTGACAAACATCAATACGATGGTATCGTATCCATTGACGAACGTAAATCTATCAGGAGCGAATGATGTCTCGCGTACAGCTGGCACTGAACGTGTCCGATCTCGACACCGCGATCGAGTTCTACGGGAAATTGTTCGGCACTGCGCCCGCGAAGGTCCGGCCCGGGTATGCAAACTTCGCGATCGCAGAGCCGCCGCTCAAGCTCGTGCTCATCGAGGGCGCCGGTCAGCCCGGCTCGTTGAACCATCTCGGTGTTGAAGTGGCTTCGACCGACGAGGTCACCGCGACACACAAGCGGCTGAATTCCGAGGGCTTGGCGACCGCGACTGAAGAGCAGGTCGCATGTTGCTACGCGGTCCAGGACAAGGTCTGGGTCGATGCGCCGGACGGTGAACCGTGGGAGATCTACACGGTCCTCGCCGACGTCGAGCACGAAGCCGGCCAATTGCGCACGGTCGAGCCGGACGCCGACACCCTCTGCTGTGCGAGCGCGCCCGAGTCCGCGACCCGCTGCTGCTGAGCATGCCGCGAGATCTGGCGCGGCGCGCGAGCGCCGAAGCCACGGGTACGGCGCTGCTCGTCGCGGTCGTCATCGGCTCGGGCATCTACGCCCAACGATTGTCGCCGCACGACATCGGCTTGGAACTGCTCGAGAACGCGATCGCGACCGGCGCGGGCCTCGTTGCGCTCATCCTGGCGTTCGGCAGCGTGTCGGGCGCGCACTTCAACCCTGTCGTGACCCTCGCCGACCGTCTGCTCGGCGGGACGACGACGCGTGACGGGTGCGTGTACGCCATTGCCCAAGTACTCGGTGCCTGCGCGGGCGCCGTGCTCGCGAACGTGATGTTCAGCGTGCCGGCCGTCGACGTCTCGCATCACATCCGCTCGTCGGGTGCACTCTGGTGCAGCGAGCTCGTCGCGACCTTCGGGCTACTCGTCGTCATCCTCGGGGTCGTGCGGACCGGCCGGGCGTCTGTCGCCCCGTTCGCCGTGGGTGCCTACATCACCGCCGCCTATTGGTTCACGTCGTCGACGAGCTTCGCGAACCCGGCAGTGACGATCGGGCGTGCGCTCTCCGACACGTTCGCCGGTATCAGCCCGTCGAGCGTGCCGATGTTCGTCGTCATGCAGTTCGCGGGCGGCCTCGCTGCTGTCGCCGCCGCGCGGTTCTGGTACCCGGACCTGCAAGCCGACGACATCGTCGTTCCTCACGCAGCCAACGAACCTGCGTAGCGGTGGGAGCTCGAAATGGCCGCGAACACGCGAGACGGAGACGATGCACTGCCTGGGGTGCTCTTCATGTGCGTGCACAACGCCGGCCGCAGTCAGATGGCGCTCGGGTGGTTCACCCACCTCGCGAGCGGTCGCGCCATCGCCTGGTCCGGCGGATCGGAACCGGCCGGCGCGGTGAATCCTGCCGCGGTGAAGGCGATGGCCGAGGTCGGCATCGACATCAGCGGCGAGTACCCGAAGCCGTGGACCGATGAGGTCGTGCGTCGCGCCGATGTCGTCGTGACGATGGGCTGTGGCGACGCCTGCCCGTACTTCCCGGGCACGCGGTACGAGGACTGGGAGCTCGACGACCCGGCGGGCATGGGGGTCGAAGCGGTGCGGCCGATCCGCGACGAGATCCGAGCGCGGGTGGTGCGGCTGCTCGACGAGCTCGGCGTTGCCCCCGCGTAACGGCGCGGCGTTTCGCGCGTTGCGAACTCGCGGCACGGCAGAACGTGGCGAACGCGGGCGAATCTCGCCCATTTACTCCGGTGCGCGAATGGACTACTGAATTCCGCATGCGCATCGCCGACCTCGTCACACAGATCCTCGGCACGGACCTCCCCGTACGTGTCGACTGCTACGACGGCAGCTCGGTGGGCCCGGTCGACGCCGGGACCCGTCTCGTCCTGCGTTCACCCGAGGCACTCGCGTACATCCTCACGGCGCCCGGCGAGCTCGG
>DASQHW010000177.1:0-2522 GCA_035631895.1 Acidimicrobiia bacterium
GAGACCACCCCGGGTGACGGCGATGAGCGACATGAACGCGAGCGCACCTGCCAACAGCGCGACCGGCGCGCCGAGGCGACGCTGACGTTCGATACGGGGCGTGTCGTGCAAGGAGAGCGCCAAGCCGATGACCAGCATCACGGCAAGTGCCCATCCGACGAACGGCACTTGTCCGAGTGCATCAAACGTAGAGGTCGCAGTGGTGCGCACAGCGTTCTCGAAGTGAGTGCGGTCGAATGTTGCGTGGGGAGAACGCGCGTAACCAACGGACCATGCAAGAAACACCGCGGCGAGGGGCAGAACATGAAACGCGGCAGCGCGCCAGCGACGGGCTAGCACCGCCGCGACTCCGACAGTGCCGATCATGACGAGAGCAACGTCGGAGCACAGCAGGGCGCCGAGGCCGGCAACGAGACCCGCGGCGTCTCGTCGATCAAGTGGGCCGACGTGGTCGGCGAGCACCAGCTGCGTCAGCCCGAGCACGAGTGCGCCCGTGAAAGTGATCTGGAACGCAATCAAGATGTTCTCGCTCCCGGCACCGAAGAACACGAACAGCGTCGCGGCTGCCGTCGCGATCCACGGGCTGACACCGGCCCGCCGCATGACCAGACGAACGAGTGCAGCGGCAGCGAGGTGAAGTCCGATCGACGCGAATTGATACGGCAGGTAGCTGCGAAGTCCGAAGGTGGTGAAGAGCAGGCGGAACACGAATGCCGGGAGCGCGACGAGATGGTCGCCGTGCGGTCGCAAGAGGTCGTCAACGTTCAACCGTCGACCCGCCAGGAAGTCCCATTCGTCGCCGAACACACCGAAGAACCACAGCCGACGACCCTTCACTGCGTAGAACGCCAAGCCGACGATGAGGGAGACGACGAACGTCACCAGCGCGAGACGAACTGAGACATCACTCCGTGATTTCGGCGCCCCGTTCGCCGCCTGATCGGCAGTCATAGGCGTTTCACCGCTGAGCCGACCACAAGATCGCTGATCAATGGGCGGCCGCGCCGAATGCAAATGATGAACCCAACCGCTGTCCCCACGTCGACAAAGTGTAAACGGAGTACCGCGGTCGCGCGAGTGAACGAAGTGCCACGTTCAATCTCGCACTGGGCGGCCATCTCCCGGGCTCAGGCCGCGAGAAGCGACAGAACGAGCAGTGCCTGGCCGACGTGATACGTCACCATGATCGCTACCTCCGCGGCGCGGAACGGATGCACGAAGCGGTTCCAGGCGATCATCGTGTCCGAGGAGGCGAAGAGGACAGCCCCGACTGCGGCTGCGGCATTGCCGGTCGCGAGCGCGGTCGCCACCATCGCCGCGATCACGACGATGTACGCGCCCACTGGCGCGCGTAGGCGGGGCTCGTCGCGCCGCAACGCGCCGAGGATCCGAGCCGCGAAGGGGCCTACGAACACGACCACGACGATGACGGCAACGACGAACGCCCATCCTGCGGGCGGCTCGGTCCAGAAGCCGCCGAGATAGCAGAGGTGGGCGACCAGGAACGCCGCGAGCCCCGGGACGAAGAGATCACGGTGCTCGTCGTCGAGCATCAGGAGCACATCGCCGGCCAGCGACAGGACGAGCGCGGCGACGAACCAACCCCGCCGTGCGTGCGCGTCCGCAGCCGGATGGAGGGCGATCGCGGCGGCGATCAGCGCGACGAGCGTCAACGGCTTGCACACGAGCTCGAGGCGGCGGTCGTGACGAGCCTTCGCGATCCAGTCGCCGACCCCGAACACGCCCGCGACGACGAAGGCGATGGCGCACCACGCGTTCACGGCGCGAGCTGCTCCCGCCGCCAGGTCTCGGCGTCTCGCCGCCGGTACCGCACCCGCTCGTGCAGGCGGTCGGGGCGGCCCTGCCAGCACTCGAGCTCGTCGACACCGACGACGAACCCGCCCCAGAACGGCGGCAGCGGCGGTTCGAGACCTGCAAATCGCTCTTCGATCTGCGCCCGGCGGCCTTCGAGGACACTCCCGTCGATCACCCGGCTCTGCGGCGACGCCCACGCACTCAGCTGATGGCCGCGCGGGCGAGTCGCCCAGTAACGGGCCGCCTCGTCGTCGTCGAGGCGTCGTACGGGCCCGGCGACGCGCACCTGTCGCTCCAGCTCCCGCCAGTGGAACACCAGCGCGGCCCGCGGGTTCGCCGTCAGCTGGTCGGCCTTGTCGCTCTCGAGATTCGTGTAGAAGGCGAATCCCCGGTCGTCGAGCCCGCGCATCAGCACTGTGCGCGCCGAGACCATGCCGTCCGGCGTGGCGGTCGCGAGCGTCATCGCATCGGGTTGCCGTACGCCCGAGATCACCGCCTCGTCGTACCAGCGGCGGAACTGGACGATCGGGTCGTCAGCCATTGCGGAAACAAGTGACACGGCCACCAGCATGCTCGGATTTCGCGACGGGGGTGGGGACAGCTGCGCCGTCCCGAGCCATCGTCCGGCGAAGGTGCAAGACTGAGGACATGCCGTTTCACCACGTTGCCATCGCCACTCGGGATCTCGACGCCACCCACCGGTTCTA
>DASQHW010000178.1:0-7748 GCA_035631895.1 Acidimicrobiia bacterium
GTCTCGACGATCTCCTGCACGTGGTCGGCGCCCGCAGGGGTGATGTGCTTCTCGCCCGTGTACGTCGGCGTGCCGTTCTCGAAGTCGTAGCCGTATCCGGGCGCCACCTTCACGACGATGAACGCGCTGCCCTTGACCGACACGACCTTGCCCGAGGCATCTTGCGCGAACGGCGGTGTGCCGTACGTGATCGAGTACGCGGGTGGCTCGGCGGTCTTGCTGGTGAAGGAGAAGATCACGTGGTCGACGCAGGCATCGCCCGTGCGCTCCACCTTGGTGAGGAGCACCGGTCCCGACGGCGCCGGGCTCTTCACCGGCGTGGTGGGTACCGGCACCGGCTGGCAGGGCAGCGGCGTGGTCGGGAACACGTCGGTCACGGGCGTGCTCCTCGACGTCGACGAGAAGGCGGCTGCCACCGCGGCGTTCACGCGGGACGTCGTTCCACTGCTCGCCGACGGCCGCATCGCGCCCGTCGTGCACGCAGTCGTGCCGCTCGAGCACGCAGTCGAGGCCTACGAGATGGTTGCGTCGAACGCGACCTTCGGCAAGGTCATTCTCGACTGCCGCTGAGGGCGCCGGTCACGACACGGTGACGACGAGCTGCGTCTGCGGTCGCCCCGTCGCCTGCACGGTGAAGGCGCGCTTGCTGTCGAGACCGATCACCCATGTGAGCACACCTTCGAAGTCGCCGGTCTCGACGATCTCCTGCACGTGGTCGGCGCCCGCAGGGGTGATGTGCTTCTCGCCCGTGTACGTCGGCGTGCCGTTCTCGAAGTCGTAGCCGTATCCGGGCGCCACCTTCACGACGATGAACGCGCGGCCCTTGACCGACACGACCTTGCCCGAGGCATCTTGCGCGAACGGCGGTGTGCCGTAGGTGATCGAGTACGCGGGTGGGTCCGCGGTCTTGCTGGTGAAGGAGAAGATCACGTGGTCGACGCAGGCATCGCCCGTGCGTTCCACCTTTGTGAGGAGCACCGGTCCCGACGGCGCCGGGCTCTTCACCGGCGTGGTGGGTACCGGCACCGCCTGGCAGGGCAGCGGCGTGGTCGGGAACTCGTCGGTCACGGGCGTGCTCCTCGACGTCGACGACGAGGGCACCGTGGTCGACGCGTTCACGTGCACGGTCGCACCCGGCGTGGTGTTCTTGTGGTCGCCCCCGCAGCTCGAGAGCGAGAGCACGACGCCGCACACGGCGGCGACGATCGTGGAGAAGCGCACGGCCCCATCCTTCCACCCCGGGCGGTAGCTGCTCGGTCACCACTACGATCGCTCCACGCAGAAGCGATCGAAGGAGTTACGTTGGCCGCTCTCGCCGACCACGACGTCGTCATCGTCGAAGCGGTGCGTACGCCGCTCGGCCGCCGCAATGCGGGTCTCTCCACGGTGCATCCCGCCGAGCTGCTCGCCGGCGCGCAGCGAGCGGCGATCGAACGGTCGGGCATCGACCCGCGAGACGTCGGACAAGTCGTCGGTGGATGCGTCAGCCAGGTCGGCGAGCAGACGTTCAACATCGCGCGCACGGCGTGGCTCTCCGCCGGCCTGCCGCTCGAAGTCGCGGCGACAACCGTCGACAGCCAGTGCGGCTCGTCGCAACAGGCGACGAACCTCGCTGCGTCCATGGTGCGCGCGGGTGTCGTCGACGTGGCGCTCTCGTGCGGCGTCGAGTCGATGAGCCGCGTGCCGCTCGGTGCCGCGATCCGCGGAGAGTTCGGCCGCCCGACCCCCAAGTCGTACTTCGAGCGCTACGAGGTCACCAGCCAGTTCGAAGGCGCGGAGCGCATCGCCGAGAAGTGGGGCGTCACACGTGGGGACTGTGACCTGTTCGGTCTCGAGTCACAACAGCGGGCGCAGCGGGCGTGGGCGGAAGGGCGCTTCGAGCGCGAGGTACTCCCCGTGGACGCGCCCGACGTCGGGGAAGACGGCAAGCCCACCGGGACGACGCACCGCGTCGCACGCGACGAAGGCCTGCGTGAGACGTCGCTCGAGGCCCTCGCCAAGTTGAAGCCGGTGGCTCGCGAGAACGGTGTGCACACCGCCGGCTCTTCTTCGCAGATCACCGACGGCGCGGCGGCAGTGCTCATGATGACCGCCGCGCGTGCCCGTGAGCTGGGCGTGCGACCGCGTGCGCGGGTGCTCGACCAGTGCCTCGTCGGAGTCGATCCCGTGCTGATGCTCACCGGCCCGATCGACG
Source organism: Acidimicrobiia bacterium (assembly GCA_035631895.1). Taxonomy (GTDB): domain Bacteria; phylum Actinomycetota; class Acidimicrobiia; order IMCC26256; family PALSA-610; genus DASQHW01. The sequence goes on from DASQHW010000178.1 coordinate 2,195, forward strand.
CAACGCGCCGGATCACCGAACGCACGGGGCTCGCCATCGACGATTTCGACGTCATCGAGATCAACGAGGCATTCGCCTCCGTCGTCCTCGCATGGGAACGCGAGATCAAGCCCGATATGGCGAAGGTCAACCCCAACGGCGGTGCCATCGCGCTCGGGCATCCCGTCGGCGCGACCGGCTCGCGATTGGTCACGACGGCACTGCACGAGCTGGAGCGCGTCGACGGCCGGTACGCGCTCGTGACGATGTGTTGTGGCGGTGGGCTCGGGACGGGCACCGTCATCGAGCGCGTCTGAAGTGCGAAGGTCGTCGTTGGAGCTCGAGCCGGACGAGGAGCTTCATGCCGTCGCCCCTGCGAGCTTCCGCGGCGCCGCGGCGACGAGCGCGAGAGCGACATTCGTGCTGGGTTCTGCACGCATGCGTCAACGCGCGTACGAAGACTGGCGACACGCCGTGGAGGCCGCCGGCTTCCCGACCGCGGGGCCCGAGATGTTTCTCGGGCTCACCAACCGGCGCCTCCTCGTGTGCAAGACGACGTTCATGACCGGACGGCCGTCGGACATACGCGGCAGCATCGAGCTCGCACGGATCTTCGATGTGGCGGCGACGCGTCACGGCCTGGTGACGAGCGTCGCGTTCGCGCTGGTCAACGGTCAGGTCGTCGAGGTCGAAGCGGTGCGGGGTGCGCGCCTGCGCCGGTTCGCACGGTCGGTGAAGGACGCGCTGGGCCGTGCGGATGGATAGGTTCTGTACATGACGAGCTTCGGATTCCAGATCCCCGGTTTTCGGCACGCGGGCGCCACCGACGCCGAGATGTTCGACCGGACGCTCGAGCACGCGCAGGCAGCGGAGCGTGGTGGGTTCACGTCGGTATGGGTGATGGACCACTTCTGGCAGTTGCCGGCGCTCGGCGGCCCGGACGAGCCGATCCTCGAGGCATACACGCTGCTGGGCGCACTCGCCGCCCGTACCGAGCGCGTGCAGCTCGGCACGCTCGTCACCGGCGTCACGTACCGCAATCCCGCGCTCGTCGCGAAGATCGTCACGACGCTCGACGTCATCTCACACGGGCGCGCGATCCTCGGCATCGGCGCCGCGTGGTACGAGCCCGAACACGTCGGCATGGGCTTCGACTTCCCGCCCACGCGAGAGCGCCTCGACCGCCTCGAGGAGGCGGTGCAGATCTGCCGCGCGCTCTTCCACAACGAGCGACCGACGTTCGAGGGCCGGTACTACCGGACGAAGGACGCGCCCAATGTTCCCGCGCCGCTGCGACCGGGTGGCATCCCGATCATGATCGGGGGAAGCGGCGAGAAGCGCACGCTCCGGCTGGTCGCGCAGTACGCAGACATGTGCAACGTCCACGGCGGGCCCGAGACGCTCAGGCACAAGCTCGACGTGCTGCGCGGTCACTGTGACGCGGTGGGACGCGATCCAGCGGGGATCACGACCACGCGGCTCGGCACGCTCATGCTTGCCGGCGATGCCGACGAAGCCGCGCGCACCCGCGAGTTCGTCATCGGCATGGCGGGCGACGCGTTCGGCGAGCAGTTCACGATCGGAACCGCCGACGAGGTCGTGCAGCAGGTCGAGCAGCTCGTCGCCACGGGCATCGACTGCCTCATCTTCAACATGCCGCTCACCGATCCGGACACCGTCGAACGGGCCGGCAAGCTGCTCACTTCGAACTTCGCGTAGAGGATCGAGCCGGTGGCCTCGTCGACGCTCGCGCAGCGCCTCGGATACGGCGCCGATGCGAAGTTGCTCATCGTCAACTGCGACGACCTCGGATCGTCACGCTCGGCGAACGTCGCGATCTACGAGGCGCTGCGTGACGGCCTGGCGACGAGCTCGACACTCATGGTGCCGTGTCCGTGGGCGAGAGACGCCGCCGCCATGTACCGGGGCGAGGACGTCGGAGTGCACCTCACGCTGAACTCGGAATGGGACACGTACCGCTGGGGCCCGATCACCCACTCGCCGAGCCTCCTGGACGGCGACGGCGGGTTCCCGCGCACGGTCGAGGATGTCTGGGACCACGCCGATCTCGACGAGGTGCGCAAGGAGTGCCGGGCGCAGTTCGAGCGCGCGATCTACTGGGGCTTCGACGTCTCGCACCTCGACGCGCACATGGGGACGCTGCAGCTCCGGGCCGAGTTCTTCGACGTGTACCTCGAGATGGCGATCGACTTCCGGCTGCCGCTGCGCATGGCCGGCGCCCGCGCCGAGCGGCTCGTCGGATTCCCGTACCGGCAGCTGGCGACAGCCGAAGGCGTCGTGTACCCGGACCATTTCGTGCACACGCGCGTGGGTTCGCGCCGGGCAATCGAAAAGGCGCTGTTCGACCTCCGCACAGGCGTCACCGAGATGTACCTCCACCCGGCACTCGATACCGACGAGCTGCGGGCATCGCATCCCGACTGGCCGAACCGCGTGGAAGACCACGCCATGCTCACACGCGACCCGGCATTCGCCGACTTGATCGAACGCGCCGGCGCGCAGCTGATCGGCTTCCGGGAGCTGCGCGACCTCCAACGATCATGAGGCGTGGTCACGAGATGCGACAGAGACGTCGGTTCACGTGACCACGCGCCGCCGTTGGGTCAGGCGGGCAGCAGGTCGGCGACGCGTAGCTGCGGCGCGTCTCCTGCAGTGAGCGGGAGGAACTGCAGCAGCTTCCCGAAGTCGCCTGCCATCTTCACCTGACCGCGCATGAACCCGACGGACAGGTCGAGCGATCCTTCGTACAGCGCCTGTGCATCTGCGGGCGTCGCGGTGAACGTCACGTCGACCGGCTCGGGCGCTTTGCCTTCGCCGCGTGCAACCACGCTGCCGTCATCGACCTGTGCCCACGACCGTGCTTGTTCCTTCTTCCCGGCGGCGACGACGAACTCAACGAGCACGGTCGCGTTCCCGGATGCCGGCGAACAGGTCGTCCTCGAACTCGCCGTCGGCGACTCCGTTGTCCACCAGCGACCGCGCGAGCGTGTACTCCTCCCAGGGGAAAACGTCGCGGATCACGTCGTCGGGCAGCCGCATCCAGAAGCCCGTCGGGTCGACCTGCGTGCGGTGCGCGAGCAGCGCCTCCCGGCGCTTGTGCAGGAAGTGCCCGACGTCGATGAGCGTCGTGAACTCGTCCTTGCGATCCCTGTCGAATCCGCGTTCGAACCACGATTCGTACGGGCTCTCCTCGCCGCGTTTCGTATATGCCTCGTGAAGGGCCTTCACGCGCGCGATCGACCAGGAGACGTAGTACAGCTTGAGCGGCTGCCACGGTTCGCCGGCATCGGGGTACGCCTCGGGGTCGCCGGCGAGATCGAATGCCGGCACGGAGATCTCGTGCACACGGATGTGGTCGGGGTGCGGATAGAAGTTGCGATCGTCGCGATAGGTGATGATGACTTGCGGACGTTCCGCACGTATCACCCGCACCAGCCGGCCGACGGCTTCTTCGAGGGGGGCGTTCGCGAAATTGTCCGGGCGTGCATTCGTCTCGGTGTCCGGCATGCCGCTGTCGTGGTACCCGAGCATGTGGAGCTCTGCGTATCCGAGCACGCGCACGCTCTCGGCCAGCTCCGCCATGCGCATCTCGTGCATCTTCTCGGGTGTCCCGGGATGCTCGACAGCCGGATTCAAGATGTCGCCGGCCTCTCCCCCGGTGCAGCAGACGAGCACGTTGCGCACGCCCTCGTCCGCGTACTTGGCGGTGGTGCCTGCACCCTTCGACGCCTCGTCGTCCGGATGCGCGTGCACCTGCAGGAGACAGAGTTGTTCGGTCGGCACCGCGTCAAGCTACCCCGGCGGCTGTACCGCGGAGATCTGCACGCTGCCGATGCCGCGCAGGAACTGCTCGCCCAGCGGCACGAACACGAACTCACCGTCGGGGACCTGGGCGCTCATCGCCGCCGGGACGAGGATGCTGTTCGGTGACGCGACGGAGGTCAGCCGGCTCGCGAGGTTGACGACCGGGCCGTAGAAGTCGCCGTCACGCGGGATCACCGGGCCGGCGGCGATCCCACCACGGACGGGCGGCAGCCCCTCACTCGTGACCGCCCCGCGCAAGGCGACCGCGCTCGAAAGAACCTCCCGCGGCAGCCCGACGAACATCACCTCGTCGCCGATGGTCTTCACGACGCGCGCGCCGTGCGCCGTGATCGTGTCGTACGCGATGGCTTCCCACCGGTTCAGCAGCCGCGACAGCCCGGTCGGGTCGAGCTCGCCGCTGAGCTCGGTGTAACCGGAGAGATCGGCAAAGCCGATCGCCACGACGATGCCGGGATCGGCCTGCAGGGCGAGGCGCCGCCACACCGCCGCCCGTAGCTGGATACGCACCACGTAGTCGACGAGCCGTGCGAGCCGCTCCAGCCGGTCGTCGGACAAGAACGCAAGTGCGATGTCCTCGTCGGACTCGCCGTCCGCACGCTTGCGCCGCACGAAGTCCGCGATCACCTCGGCCTCGACGGCCGCGATCCGCGCCGCGGCACCGCTGATCACACGGATCTGCTGGAGCAGGACTTCCGCATCGGTGTGCCACTGCGCCGCTTCGCGCACGACATCCCGCGCGGCTGCCGCGTCGCGGTCCGAGAACGCCGTGACGCCTGCCGGCACATCGGGGAAGCCCACTGCGCGCCAAAGCTGCTTCGCCCACGCTTCGTCGATGCCCGCCGCATTCGCGAGGCCGCCGGCGTCGTATGTGCGGCGCCCGGGCAGGAGCCTGCACTCGAGCGCGAGAAGTGGCACGTACCCGAGGGCGTCGGCGCGCGCGAGATCGTCGTCGGACGCACCGAGTTCCAGCAGCCGGTCACGTAGCTCGTCACGCATCGTGTGCATTCTCGCTCGGCACGGCGTGCATGAGCGCAACAACTAGCCTGCCTCGGATGTTGGAAGGGGGCCGCGCCCGCGACGAGCAGCGCCCCGCCGGCACGGACGTGCCCCGCCATCAGACGCGCCGACGCACCATTGCGTTGCGGTTCGACCGGCTTTCCACGGCTTCACGCCGCTTGCGGTTCACGCTCTACTGGCTGCTGTTCGGCGCGGCGCTGTGCCTGCTCGCGATCATCGGCTCGATCGTCGAGCACTCGGTGTACGCGGGCCGCGTGCTGCCGGGTGTCGAAGTAGACGGCGCGCGGGTCGCGGGCGAGAAGCAGGTTGCGGCCGCGGACGTCGTCGCCCGGCTCGCCGACAGTCTCGACCGGGCGCCGCTGCGCGTACGGGCCGGTGACCGTGAGCTCACGATCCAGCCGGCGCAGATCGGCTTCGACGTCGACACCGAGGCGACGGCCCGCAACGCGGCGCGCGACGGCCGGCGCGGGAACCCGTTCGCGCTCGTCGCCGGCACGGTGCTCCGGCGGGTGCGGCGCGACCGCGTCCCGCTGGTCGTGCGCTATGACGCGCGACGCCTCGAAACGCTGCTCGAGGCGTGGAGTCGCGCGATGGACAGGGGGGTCGTCGAAGGCGCGTTGCGGTTCGAGGGCACCAGCGTCGTTGCGATCGCACCGCAGACGGGTACGGGGTTGCAGACCGACAAGGCTCGACGCGAGATCGTCGCGGCGTT
>DASQHW010000179.1:0-2610 GCA_035631895.1 Acidimicrobiia bacterium
GGGGCGCAACTGACGACCCCAGACACCCGACACCCTTTCATCGTCGAAATGGCGCAGAAGATTGCCGAGCCATCGATCGTGCACCGGGAGACAGTGCGCCGAAAGGCAGACGAGGATCTCTCCTCGCGCGTGCGAGGCAGCAATGTTCAGCGCCCGTGCGTAACCCCACTCGTCAGCGGCGATCGAAAGCGTCCGGACCGGGTACGCCCGAGCGATCTCGAGCGTCCGATCGCGGGAACCGGAGTCGATCACCAGCACCTCGAACGGACACGGGCGCTGCCTGAACACCGCCTCGAGGGTCGCGCCCAGACCGGCTTGCTCGTTCTTCGTTCGGATGATGACCGACGCCGGACGAGCCACCAGGTTTCCGAACCCCCGAAGACGTCGCCCAAGCCGGTCCTGGGCATACGGCGCCGAATAGCCGCAAAGCGTACTCAAGTTCAGCGCAATTCGAAAGCGCACAGACGACCTCGGGCGGGTTCATACTGGCATTCCTTGGGCACGACCTTCAGAGATGGCCACGACGAGTTGCACCACGACACGCGCGAGACCGCGTGGCCGGTAGTCGCGAGTCTGCATGGCGCGTAGTCGGACGGTGACGCGGCCGTTGGGCCTGCCCGTCGCGGTCACCCACCGCTCGAGTCGACCGTTCACATCACGTGTCACGCGTGGCACGGCGCGGAACGCTCGATGGTTCGGCGCGGCCCTCGCGATTGTCGCCGCGGCCGCATGCGCGGTTCGTGTCGCGTACGTGCTCGTCGATCGGCGGGACTTCAACCCGGGCGGCGACGCGTACTTCTACCATGCCGGCGCCAACTTGCTCGCCGACGGCAAGGGTTTCATCGAGCCATACCTCTACCCTCTGGCGCACAGCCCTGCCGCCGAACACCCGCCGCTCTATCTCATCTTCCTTTCGGTGCCGTCCTTCCTCGGGATGCACAGCGTCTTGACCCATCTGGTGTGGTCATGCCTGCTCGGCACTGCAACCGTGATCCTCGTCGGCCTCGTCGGCCGCGCCGTCGCCGGCGAGCGCGTCGGCATCATCGCCGCCCTGGTCGCGGCGCTCTACCCGAACATCTGGGCGCCGGACGGGATGTTGCAGGCCGAGAGCCTCGCGATGTTCTTCACGATGCTCGCGGTGTTGCTCGCTTACCGGTATTGGCGACGTCCGAGCCTGGCGCGGGTCGTGTTGCTCGGCGCGGCGTGCGGGGCCGGGGCGCTTGCCCGTTCGGAGCTTTGGCTGCTCGTACCGCTCCTCGTGCTCCCGCTGGCACTGCGCACCCGCGACCGACCGATACGTGACCGGCTGGCGTGGTGCGGCGCCGCGACGCTCGCTGCAGCGCTCGCCATCACACCGTGGACCATCTACAACGCGACAAGGTTCGAGCATCCGATCATCCTGAGCTCACAGCTCGGACCGCTGCTCTCGGCGGCAAACTGCGATTCCACCTACTACGGAAACCTGCAGGGCTACTACGACATCGGCTGCACGATGCAGGTCGACCGCCGGAGAAACACCGCGCACGACGACCAGTCGATCGAGGACCAGGCCAACCGGCGCGCAGCCTTCGCATATATCCGCGGCCACCTCTCCCGGCTCCCCACGGTCGAGCGTGTCCGACTGCAGCGCATCCTCGGGCTCTACAAGCCATCCCTCTACGTGCACGAGGACGCGCTGCTCGAAGGACGCGACCTATGGGTCTCCTGGGCCGGCCTCTGGAGCTTCTACGGGCTCGCCCTGTTGTCGATCGCAGGCACGTTCGTGCTCGTGCGTCGCCGTGATCCCCGCGTACCCGTGCTCCCCCTTCTTGCACCGATCGTGGTCGTGGTCCTCACGGTGTTGGCGACCTACGCGAGCACACGCTTCCGCGCGATCGCCGAGCCGTCACTCGCGATTCTCGCCGCGGTCGCGGTCGAGTGGCTCGTTCGCGGGATCTTCCTCCGAGCTCGGCACGCGAGCCGCCGGCTCGGGTACGCCTGAGAGAAATCGACGCAATCCGACGTTGCGGGCTGGCACGCTGGCATCGTGGTGGATCGCTTGTTCGCGGAGCCCGACCTCGCCGCGTTGTACGACTTGTTCTGCCCTTGGGAGCCGAGAGGTGACTTCGGGTTCTATCTGCCGATCGTGATGTCGGCGGAGGCGGTGCTCGATGTCGGTTGCGGCACCGGTGCGCTCTTGCACGGCGCACGGGACGCCGGTCATACCGGACGGCTGTGCGGCCTCGATCCGGCCGGCGCGATGCTCGGCCACGCGCGCACGCGTTCGGACATCGAGTGGATCCTCGGCGACCTCTCCGTGGTCGAAGGGCAGCAGGCATTCGACCTCGTCGTCATGACCGGTCATGCATTCCAGGTGTTCCTCGAGGACGAGGAGGTGCGATCCTCGCTGACCGCGATCCGGTCAGTCCTTCTCGACGACGGTCGCTTCGTGTTCGAGACGCGCAATCCGGATGCCCGCGCATGGGAGCACTGGACGCCGGAGCATGCGGTGGAAGTCGTGTGCCCCGACGGCACCGCGGTGCGGATGGCGCACGAGGTCGAGACACCGGTACGCGGAGATCTCGTGTCGTTCACCATCACGTTCACGAGCACGCGGTGGGACCGCCCTCG
>DASQHW010000180.1:0-7513 GCA_035631895.1 Acidimicrobiia bacterium
CCGCCGGCGACGAGTCCCCGCCGCCCTCGTTGTCGGTCCACAGCGGGCTGCAGATCTTCGGTGTGCCTGAACAGTTGGTCACGCCCTTCGCGTCGTATGCCTCGAGGGTGCCGCCCTCCGAGCTGAAATAGACCATCCCGACCGCAACCGCCGGCGAAACGCCGGGCCCAGTGTTGCGCTGGTAGCTCCGCCAGAGCGGCGCACACGTCTTCGGGGTTCCGGAGCAGTTCGTTCCGCCCTTCGCGTCGAAGGCGTACAAGCCGTCGTCAGTACCCGCATAGACCACACCGTTCGCGACCGCCGGCGACGAATCGAAGTCCAGGCTGCCGCCTGGAGCGACGAACCGGGGGACGAGGTTTGCGACGTTTCCGACATTGATCGTGTTTTCGGTGTTGTTGTAGCCCGTGTGTGCGGGGCCGTACCGGTACATCGGCCAATCGCAACCCGCAGTCACCAACGCCAGGGCACCCAGCAGCGCGAGGCAGAACGTCCAGTGCTTCATACCGGCCTCCAGTCCTGAGGCGCCGCCAGTACTCAATCGCGTCAGAGTGCCCCAACCCGGGCGACCGTGACAGAGGAAAAGGTCCTCAGGTCACCACCCCAGCATGCTGGGCAAGAGCAGCGTGCCAGCTTGCCAGCTCTGGCGTGTTCTGGCCACGGTACCCCAGTGCGCTCTCGCTTGACGCCTGTCTCGTCGCCAATGTCGACTGCGACGATTGCGGACCGCCTACACCGAACACTCAATGGGGAATCGCGCCCACCGCTGAGCCGCCCTCGATCAGCTCGCGGTAGCTCAGCCATTCCTCTTCGACACGAGACCAAGAGCAACACAGGTGGTGATTGCACGCCGCGTTTCCGCACATGCGACACCAATGCGGGGGCCGCAGCATTGCGATTTGCGGAGGCAGGTGTCTCATAACGCCGGGTGGAGGACGCTCTCGCGCCGCCCTCGCGGAGCATCCGAGCCTGGGGTCAAGGGTTGGCGACTTCGTGGAGAATCGTGAGTCTGGCGTGCAGTTCTTGGTTCGACCTTTGTCCCCTCAAGACCACACCATCGGGAATCACCTTCGGCAAGCCGTTTTCGCGACGGTGTGCGCGGGCGAGGAGTTCCGTTTGTCGAACCGATGGCGTATCTGGCCGCCCGAGTGGCCTCGACCTAGCCTCGATGGACGGGCGTCTCGGGTACTCGTGCGCCCGCCGCGGGGAGATTCGCAGGGCGAGTACGCGCCGGCGACGCGGCGATGAGCCGGTAGGCGAACACGGGGGTGAGCCATGGCGACGACAGATCCCAGCACGACGGGCGCGGCGCGGGTCAAGAAGGTGTGCATCGTCGGCGGCGGCGCGAGCGCGGGAGCGTTGTTGTGGTGCCTCGCGAAGGCGCAACAACTCGGGCTCACCACCGATCAGTGGGCGATCCGAGTCATCCACGACGATGTCGACGTCGGCGGGCATTCGCGCACCGTCGAGGTGCCGATCAACGGGAAGAGCGTACCGCTCGATACCGGTGTCCAGATGATCGCGCCAACCATGTATCCGGGATTGATGTCGATGCTCGACCTGAGCGAGTTCGGCGGAGTGGCGTTGCAGCATGTCGATCTCCACATCTCGTGCACGTTCCCTTTCGAGCAAGGCGCGACGCCGTATTGGGGAAACTTCTCCGCCTACCAGAAGACGGCGCTCTTCGCGAGCGGCGCACCATCGGCGGCCATCTTCGAAAACCTGCTCTCGGCCGCGAACCTCCGAAAGGATCCGGCCGAGATGTTCGGAACGGTGAAGGCGTTCCTTGCCAAGAACGCATCGGCGTTCTCGAGCTCGGGCGCGCTCACGCTGTTCACCGACTACTTCCTCGATCCGTACATGAGCATCATGAATGGATATGGCGGCGCGCGCCTCGACTCGACCGCGTTGATCGACATCGCCGCGTTGTGGGATCTCGGCTACGCGAGCTTCATCACGCCGACCGAGGGATACGCGCGTTTCGCGAACGGTGCGCAGTCGTGGGTCCAGCAGATGGCGATCCTGGCTCAGAAGCAGTTCGGCCCGGCGCTGAGTCTGACGTTGAACAGTTCGGTCGTCGAGATCGTTCCGAACCCGCCCAATCCCGCGAACGTCACGTGGGTTGACAAGTCGACCGGCAAGAAGAGTTCCGAGACCTTCGACATCGTCATATCAACGCTCGACATGCAGACGAACTCCGGCGTCTTCAACTCGCCGAACAACCCCATGTGGTCGTCGCTTTACGAGCCCTACATCGGGTCGACCAGCGGGATCAAGTTCGGCACCAGCGTATGGCCGCTGATTCCCGGCTACTGCTACATCCATCAGGATGCAAGCGTGCTCGCCCCCGGAATGCCGGCACCGCTGCTCGAGACGCTTCAGATGAACGCGTCGTACGCGGGCGACGGGCACGGTGGGTTCGATCTGATCAAGACGTATACGACCTACATCGAGAGCAATCTGCTCGGCATCACGCCGAACGGTCCCGCCGACGAGTGGTACCTGACGATGTACGGGTTCGACCCTTCGGAGTACGGGATCGAGCCACCGTCGACCGAGCCCGGGCACGCGTTCGAATGGGTCCACGGCATGTGGATGCCGACGTTCATGGTCGAGCAGAAGCTCGCGTTTCACGGCGCCCAGAGCATCAGCCCGCATCATCCCCCGCGATCGGGTCAGCAGAATACGGGTGTCTACTTCGCCGGCAACAACCTCACGATGGACAGTGAGGAAGGCGCGCTTATGTCGGGTCTGTGCATCGCGAAGTACGCGTTCGGCATCGATGCGATGCGGACACTGCTGCCGCCGGCGGGTAGCGGGAACGACCTCGAGCGGTGGGGGCTCGCCTGGGCGGAGTTCCAGGCGTTGTACTCGTTGATGTTCCCGCCCGTGCTCCAAGACAAGGCGGGCACGGTCGACTCCCTCGAATCGCTGCTCGGACGATTGCGCGGGTTCCGCCTCTGATGCCCGGCGTGTCACGAACCGGCGCGTGTTTCCTCGAGCGTGATGAGCGCGTGCTCGGCGACGCGTCGGTCGAGCGCGTCACCTTCCAATCGGGCGAGGGCGCCCGCGAGCAGGCGCCGGCCCTCGTCGGCGCGGCCGGTGCGTGCGAGCACCGCGACCAGTTCGGTCGCGACTCGAACCTCGATGAGCACGGCGCCACCGGACGCGGCCTCGTCGAGCGCCGCACGCAGGAGCGCCTCGGCCTCGTCGTCCGCTCCAACCTCCGCGGCGACCCTCCCACGCAGCCGTCGCAGCTCGGTGGTGTGCTGTGGCTGGACTGCGTTGTCGGAGAGTGCGAGCGCGTCGTCGATCGTCGCCACCGCGGCGTCATAGCGACCGGCCCCGATCTGGGCTTCCGCGAGCAGCGAGAGCGAGTGGTTGAGACCCAGTCGTTGCCCGACGCTGACGTGGATCGCGAGCCCGTCGGACAGCCGCGTGATGCCACCCGACGCGTCACCTGTCATGGCCCGCGCCCAGCCGCTGTACAGGCGCGCCCAGCCGATGAAGATTGGCACGCCGTACTGCTCGCCGACTTCCTCGAGGCGCGCTGTCAGCTCGAGCACTGCGGCGTAGTTACGCAGCCACAGGTTCACGACCGACGCGCTCACGGGGAAGAGGAACTTGCCGAGGGCGTCGGCGTCGGGACGCTCCGCCGCATCACGCATGAGTGCAAGCATCCGCCGAGCCTCGTCGCAGTGCCCGAGGAGCGCGGCCGATGCGCCGCCATATAGCGCAGCCTGCACATGACCGCTCGCGGGCAGCACGCGATCGAGCACCGCGGCCGGAGTCGCCTGCACCAACTGCACGTGGTCGTGCGATTCCTCGTAGCGCCCGAGGTTGTACAGCACCCCTGCCTGGGCAATGTGCGCGCGCAGGATCATGTCCTCGTTGCCGCGCTCGCTCGCGACACGCAGCAGCTCGTCGGCGAGGATGGCGCTGCTCTGGATCTCGCCGCTGCTCAGCGCGGTGCCCCAAAGGCTGTTCAACGTGCGCAGCCGAAGTTCCGGATCGGTGATCCGCTCGCTGAGCGTGCGCGCACGCGCCGCCGCCTCCTGGGTCGCCGCGGCGGCGAAGCCGCGCGCGAGCTGGCGCGCATCGGTAAGGCCGAGCTGCAGCACGAGCTCTCGCTCGGTCCTCGCGTCGCCGGGCGGCAGCTCGTCCAGCAGGTCGATTGCTCGAAGGTAGTGAGTTTCGGCCTCGGAAAACGCGGATCGCGCGACCGCGGCGTGCGCGGCCTCACGCCACGCCTGGTCGGCTTGGTCGACCCGGCCCGCCCCGGACCAGTGATGCGCGAGGACCTCGGGCGCGACCGGCTCACCGTTCGCACGCCGGCGCACGAGCGCCTCCGCGACATCGAGGTGACGCTCGGCCCGGCGCCGACGGAGCATCGAGTCGTACGCCGCCTGCTGAACCAGCGCGTGCTGGAATACATAATTCGTCGCGGGCGCTCCGCCGCGCGCCTCGACGATCTCGGCGCGCTCGAGATCTCCGAGCGCCGCGGCGAGCTCGTCGGGTTGCGCGCCACTGACCTCGAGCAGCAGATCGAACGCGAACTCGCGGCCGATCACCGATGCCGCCTGCGCGACCGCCTTCCCCTGCCCGAGCCGATCGAGACGGGCCATGAGCGAGTCGTAAAGGGTCTCGGGCACTTCCGCGTTCGACGCGTGGGGATCGTCGACCGCGCCGGCCAGCGCCTCCGCGAACAGAGGAACGCCGTCGGAGCGCGCGACGAGCAGCGCGACGAGCGCGTTGGTGCCCCGCTGCGGATCGACCTTCCCGGAGCGATCGAGCTGATGCCGGACGATCGCCTCAGTGTCCTCGACGCCAAGGCGGGTCAAGTTGAGACGGAGGTGGTGAGAGCCCGCACGCCACGGCACCTCGAACTCGGGCCGCCCGGTCATGACGACGAGCAGCGGAACGCGGCTGACCTGGGCGGCCAACATGCCGAACGCCTCGAGCGACGAAGGGTCGGCCCACTGCGCGTCCTCGACAACGAGCGCGAACGGTTGCTGGCGCGCCAGGGCACGAACCCACTCGACCAAGACGGCGATGAGGCGGCGGCGCGCCTCGACCGGTGACACCAGCAGCGGAGGGTGCCGGCCGTCGACCGGAAGTCCGAGCATCGAGCCGATGAGCGTGGCGGGCTCGCTCACGTCCTCGTCGACGAGCAGCAATGAGGCCTCGAGGTCGGTGAGCCGTTCCTCCGGGTCGATCGCCGGCGTCCAACCGAAGTTGGTCTCGATCTGTGAGCGCACGACGGCGAACGGCCGCGCAGCATCGAGACGCGACGCGGCCGCCTCGCTCCAAGCGCCGTCCGATTCGACGACGTCACGCAGCCGCTGCACGAGCGTCGTCTTGCCGATGCCTGCCTCGCCCGAAACGAGCACGACCTGTCCGACGCCGCGCTGTGCGGAGTGCCACCGATCCACGAGCAGCGCGAGCTCGCTATCGCGCCCAACGAACAGGCCTGCCGGCGCACGCGGTGTTCGCGCCGCGGTCGCGGGAGCGACTGCACGCAGCACCTCGACCTCGCCGGGCACACCCTTCAGCACGCGCGGCCCGAGCGACTCGAGCACGAACCGGTGGGCGACGCGCTCTGCGATCGACGACGTCACGAGCACGCCGCCGGGCTCGGCGAGTGACTGCAACCGAGCCGCGATATTGACGGCGTCGCCGAGCACATGCATCTCGCGACGGTCGTCGGAACCGACGTCGGTCACGACCACGAGCCCGCCGTGGATGCCGATGCGAGCCGAAATCTGCATGCCGACCGCGCCGCCGGATCGGTTCAGCGCTGCAATCGCGTCCTGGACCGCGAGACCGGCCGCGACCGCGTCCTCGGAAGCGGACTCTGCCGCCTCCGGATAGCCGAAAACGGCGAGCAGACCGTCGCCCAGGTAGCTCGCCACCGTGCCGCCGTGCCGGTGGATCGCGTCGCTGCATACTCGGTAATACGCGTCGACGATCTCGCCGAACTCCTCTGGATCAAGGCCGGCCGCGAGCGCGGTCGATCCCTCGAGGTCGCAGAACACGACGGTCAGGCGCCGGCGCTCGCCCTCACCTCCGCCAGACGATCGAAGCGAGGCCGCGCTCGGGACCGAAGGCGCGTCAGGCCCGGCAGTACCGACGGCCTCGGGACCTTCGGCGGTCGTGCCGGTCGTGACAGTCTGGCCGCAGCTGCTGCAGAACGACGCCCCGGCGAGCGAGATCGTCCCGCATTTCGTGCACGCGGCACCGAGCTCGGCACCACACGTCGCGCAGAAACGAGCCCCGGCCGGATTCTCGTGCCCACACGACGCACGGCCCATGTGCTCCCCCAACCGAAAACCTCAGGCTACGTCGGATCGGACGGTCACGCGGGTGCCTCATACGGTGCTGTTTTCGGATGTCGTCGAATCCACGGCGCTGCGGTCGAGAGTCGGCGAGGAAGCCGCGGAGACGCGCTCGGCAGTGAACGCGCCGGTTACGCCCGGCTCGCGCGACCAACTCGTCAGGTGGTCTTCGCGAGATGGCGCACCTTGGGGCAGCCGACCTTGCGTTCGTCGTCGCAGCGAGGACATCGCCATGGTTTCAACGCATCGACTCGCCAGAGCGGTCCACCGCAGTTCGCGCACGCTGCCTGCCAGACGTTGCACTGGACACCCTGGAATCGGCTCGACGACAGCGGGCAACCGTGGCCGTAGCACGTCGTCCATTCGGGGTCGACGACGATCGCATCGACGGGACACTTGGGTACGCAGTTGCCGCAGTCGTCGCACGTGTACGGGTCGATCGCGAACAGCCCGAGGAACGAGTCGGTCTTCGCCAACGCGCCGGTCGGGCAGGCGTACTCGCACCCGCCGCAGCCGATGCACTCGTCGGCGAGGACCTTCAGGCTCATCCTGTGACCGCACCCCGGTAGTCGTTCTGCGGATGCAGGTCGCGGAGCTCGCCCATGCACGTGTCGTGGGCCCACGGTGCAACGTCGACGCGGTCGGAGCACGTGCGGTGCGCGTAGCGCTCGCCGGCGGCGTCCCATTCCCAGTAGCCGTAGGCCAGGTCGAGGATGCGCGTGACGGGCTCACCGCAGTTCGGGCAGGTCGGTTGAGGCATGGAAGCTCTCCTTGTCACGCGTTGGCCGGCAGGCGGGCGGCACCGTCGACGAAGTCCTGGAGCGTCTGGTTGACCCGGTGGAACCGGTCCTCGCCCAACGGATCGGTGGCATGCAGGCTGATGCGATCGCCGAACAACGTAAGTGTGTTCAGCGTCCAGTCGCCGACGGCACGTCCGTACTCTGTGATGTTGTCGAACATCGCCTGCCAGTCGGCGAGGTCGCCCCCCAACCAGCAGTCGGCAGCGGCCTCCTCACCAGCGGCTATCTCGGTAGCACCGTCGCACGTGATGCCGTGGAACGAGAGCCGCACGCGAAACGCGTCGTCGCTACCGCGGCCCATGACCAGCGCGAGCTCAAGGTCGATGTCGCCGAGCCGCTCGTAGCGTTCTGGCTCCGCAGCCATGACCGCGGCGAGCTCGT
>DASQHW010000181.1:0-3543 GCA_035631895.1 Acidimicrobiia bacterium
CCGTCCGAAGACGACGAGTCACGTCTCACGCGTCCCGACACGACCGCCGCGGTTCACTTCCTGAAGTTTCCTTTCACCCGTGCGGAGATCGACATGTTCGCGAGCGGGCCGGTGCATGTCGTCGTCGACCATCCGGATTACGACCAGGACGTGGTGCTGACCGAGGAACAGCACGACGCGTTGCTCGCCGACCTGCGAGACGACTCCTCGCCGTCTTAGCCTGCGCGGGTGCGCATCCGGATACGCCGTCTCGACCCCGACGTCAAGCTTCCCGAGCGCCACCACCGGGGCGATGCCGGGTACGACCTGTGTGCACGAACCGAAGCGCGCCTGGCGCCGGCCGGCGGACGCGCCCTCGTGCCGACCGGCATCGCGATCGCGATCCCCGAGGGCTACGCGGGCTTCGTACAGCCGCGATCGGGGCTGGCGCTCCACCACGGCGTCACGTGTCTCAACACTCCGGGGCTGATCGACGCGGGATATCGAGACGAGATCAGCGTGCTGCTCGTCAACCTGGATCCCCGAATCGTCTTCGACGTGCGGCCGGGCGACCGTATCGCGCAGCTCGTGGTGCAGCGGGTGCACGAAGTCGAATGGGACGAGGTGGATTCGCTGGACGACACGGCGCGCGGTACGGGCGGCTGGGGCTCGACGGGTCGCCGCTGACCCCAACTAGGGTCGCATCTCATGCATGACCGGCGGTTCCGTTTCGGGGTCGGATGCAGCAAGGCGCGATCGCGCAAGGAGTTCACCCAGCTCGCCCGCAAGATCGAGGCGCTCGGGTACTCGACGATGTTCGTCCCCGACCACTTCGTCGACCACGATCTCGCGCCGACGATCGCGCTGGCCCACGCGGCCGCGGTCACCGAACAGTTGCGCGTCGGTACCTTCGTGCTCGGCAACGACTACAAGCACCCCGTCGTGTGCGCACGCGAGATGGCAACCCTCGATCTGCTCTCCGACGGTCGCCTCGAGCTGGGCATCGGTGCCGGGTGGATGACGGCGGATTACGAGAAGGCCGGCATGACACTCGACCGGCCGGGTGTACGGATCTCGCGGCTGGCGGAATCGATCACGATCATGAAGGGCTTGTTCGCCGAGGGCCCGTTCACGTTCCACGGCGAGCACTACCGCGTGATCGATCTCGACGGCCGGCCGAAGCCGGTGCAACAGCCGGTGCCGTTCCTGATCGGTGGTGGCGCGCCGAAAATTCTCGCGCTGGCGGCGCGTGAAGCGCGGATCGTCGGTATCAACGCAAACCTGCGATCAGGTGACGGCACGACCCACGATGCCGCGATGTCGATGACGCCGGCAGCGACCGACCAGAAGCTCGCATGGGTGCGTGATGCCGCCGGCGATCGTTTCGACGAGATCGAGATCCAGGCCCTGGTCGGCTTCGTGTACATACGTGACGACGCGTCGAAGGTGCTCGACGGCATCGCGAGCTCCTTCGGCATCACACGCGACGAAGCCCGGCTTGCGCCGCCGTGCCTGGTTGGGAGTGAAGACGACATCGTCGCGTCCCTCGAGGAACGTCGCGACCGATCGCAATTCTCGTACCACGTCGTCGACGAGCAGGCAGTCGACATGTTCGCACCGATCGTCGCTCGTCTCGCAGGAAAGTAGGGAAGTGATGAAACCGTTCCGCTTCGGCGTACAGGTGTCGCAGGCCGGTTCGGCGAGCGTGTGGCGAGACAAGGCCCGCAAGATCGAAGACCTGGGCTTCTCGACGCTCTTCATGCCCGACCATTTCGGCGAGGAGCTGGCCCCGCTGCCTGCGATCGCCATGGCCGCGGCGCACACCACGACGCTGCGCGTGGGATCACTGGTGTTCGACAACGACTACAAGCATCCTGCGATCCTGGCGAAAGAGGCCGCGACGATCGATCTGCTGTCCGACGGTCGCCTCGAGCTGGGCATCGGGGCCGGGTGGATGCGCACTGACTACGACCAGCTGGGCCTGCCGTACGACCCGCCCGCGGTCCGCGTCGACCGTTTCGAAGAGGCGCTGCACGTCATCAAGCAGTGCTTCGCAGGTGAGGAGTTCACCTATCACGGCGAGCACTATCGAATCACCGACTACACGTCGTTCCCGAAGCCGGTGCAGCAGCCCCGTCCGCCCCTGCTGGTCGGCGGCGGTGGCAGGCGTGTGCTCTCCATCGCGGCCCGCGAGGCCGACATCATCGGCATCAACCCCAACCTGCGCGCGGGCGAGATCGGGCGCGACGCAACGATCGACTCGCTCAAGGAGAAGACCGATCAGAAGGTCCAGTGGGTGCGGGACGCCGCGGGTCCGCGTTGGGACGAGATCGAGATCCAGATGCGCTTCTTCGTCACGAGCGTGCGGCCGGACCGCATGGCGATGGCCGAAGCGCTCGCGCCGGCGTTCGGCGTGTCACCGGAAGAGGCGTTGGAGTCGGGCGCGGTGCTCGTCGGCACCGAGGACGAGATCAGCGAGCAGTTGCACCGCCGGCGCGAAGAGTGGGGGCTGTCGTACGTGGTCGTCGGTGACGACAACGTCGACGACTTCGCACCGATCGTCGCCAAACTCGCGGGCACATAGGTTCTTGCGACGCACGGCGACAATATTGTCGCCCCTGGTCGCAAGAACTCAGGGGTGGACTCACGAGTGGAAGCGCTCAGTGATCCACGCACGGACGCGTTCGCGGACTTCGTCCTTCGACTGGGTCAGGAGATGGCCGGTGCCCGGGAGGAGCACGACCTCGCCGTGACCGGCGAGCATCTGGACCACTCCACTCGTCTCCGGCGGGAGGATCTCGTCCTCGGTACCGTGCAGCAACAGCAACGGCGTGTCGCCGAGCTGGGGCGCGATCTCACAACCGGCCGACTGCGTCGCAAGACCGACGATTCCCGCGCAGTGCTCACCGAGCACGACGCCGGTCTGTACTGCGACAGCGCCGCCGAACGAGTGCCCGATCACGACGAACCGCCGGGCACCGGCCCGGCTCGCGAGATCGCACGCAGCCGCGACGTCGTGCACACAGCGCGAGAGGTCGTTCGGCTTGCGATAGCCCACCCGTATCGTGCCGACGTCGTCGGACGCGAGCTGTTCACCGAGCCAGTGGTAGAGACCGTCTGCCGGACCGAGCAGGCTGCCCATCCCGCCGCCACAGGTCACCACGACGTTGCGCGAGTCACGCGCACCGTGCCACATGAGCGTGAGCAGTCCGCGCATGGTGTACACCTCGAGGTGCGCGAGACCGGTGGCGATCTCGACCTCCTCGACCGCGAGCGCCTCGAGGAGTTCCAGTGGCGAGCGTGGATCGTCCGGCACCGAGGTGGCTCAGAGAAGTGACTGGAGGAGCCCGCGTGTGCGGTCGCGCTCGTCGCTGCTGCCGAAGCCGGCCGCGATGAAGTCGGTGACGCCGATGTCGGCGAGTGCCGACACCTGTTTCCCGACGGCGGCCTCGTCACCGACGATCGCGACGTCGCCCGGACCCCCCGCCCCCTCACGGTCGAGCATCGCCCGGTACGACGGCAGGAAGCCGTACACCTGGAGCTCGCGACCGGCGCGTTCACGCG
>DASQHW010000182.1:0-4054 GCA_035631895.1 Acidimicrobiia bacterium
GACATGCCCCACGACGAGCACCGCGACGCCACGCTCCTTTGCGAGCCGCACGACGACCTGGGCACCATCGCGTACCTGTGTGACCGAACCAGGAGATCCGGGGCCGTCGGGATCGTGCACTGCCTGGATCGAATCGATGACGCACACTGCCGGCGCGATCGAGTCGAGATGGGCGGCAATCGCGGGCAATGACGTGTCCGAGACGACGAAGAGGTCGGGAGCGAGCGTGCCGAGACGGCCGGCGCGCACGCGCACTTGCGCGACGGATTCCTCGGCGGTGACCAGCAGACAGCGCACGCCGCCCGAAGCCATGGCACCGAGCGCCTGCAGGAGCAAGGTGCTCTTCCCCATGCCCGGCTCGCCGCCCAGGAGCGTGACCGAACCGGGAACCAATCCCCCGCCGAGCACCCGATCGAGCTCTGCGATGCCGGTTGCCATGTGCGCGGCGCCCAGCGCATCGACCTCGGCGATCGGCACCGCCGTGCAGACAGGGCCGCCGTGGGTCGTAGGCGCCGGGCCGTCGGCGAAGGAGCCCCACTCGCCACAGTGCGGGCAGCGCCCGAGCCATTTCGGCGAGTCGTGCCCGCACGCCTCGCACCGATACCGAACGAGTGTTCGTGTCATGGCCAGAAGCTACCGGGGCGGTGCGACACCGTCGCGGACGGGCAGCGACCGCTGGGCTACATGAGCGGCGCGCGGTCGCGATCGAGGAGGAGCTCGGCCTGCACGCGCTCCGTCCGGCGGCGACGCTGGCGGCGCGCGCTCATCGACGCCGCCAGGAGGAACAGCCCCGCGAGCAGGGCGAGCGCGACCGCGATGCCGAGCTTCACCATCCGGTCGTAGTCGGTCGTCGACTGCGACGCCGACAGTGTGGTCAAGCTGCCGGAGGTGGCGTCGTCGCTCCGCTCGGTCCCGTTCGGCAGACGCACCACCACGGTGAGGTGGAGCGCGGCGCGGAGCTCGTGCGACAGCTGTGCGTCGAGCGTCCGCGGATCGAGGCCGGCGCGTCGCATCCGGGCCTGGAGGTCCTTGTCGCTGCCGATGCCGCTCGACGGCGCGCGGAGGTCGACGACGACCGCCAACCCGTCGCGGGCGTGGAACCAGTCCCGTTCGCGGGTGATCCGTGGATCGCGGAGGAGCCCCTGCGGCCCGACGAGATCGCCGAGCCTCCGTGCGAGATCCGCCTGGTCCCGATAGTCGTGGGTGAGCGTGATCGTCGCGGTCGAACCTGCCCCGGCGGTCCAGGGCGACACGTTCCAGCCGGCGCCACGCAGATCGGCGAGCGGGATCTGACGGGAGGCGCCGGCGAGCCCGCCCAGCCGTGTGATGGCGTCGCGGTCGAAGGTGAGCGTCGTGCGCACCGTGCCGGACCCGTTGCTCGCCAGCGTGATGTCGACACGCGCATTGACCCGGCACCCCGCAAGCAGCATGGCGCTGATCGCGACCATCCCCCACGCGCGACGAACCCGCGTCACAGACCAACGATTATCGCCGGAAAGTGACGCAGGCTCGCAATTTGCGGATCTACTCGGGCGTGCCGCTTCCCGCGAGCTCGACCGGCGGCGGTTCGATGCCCTGGACGTTGCGGAACACGATCTCGTCGCCATCGGCGTCGACCACGACCGTGTCGCCGGCGTGGAATTCCTTCCAAAGGATCTTCTCCGAGAGCGGGTCCTCGATCAGGCGCTGGATCGCGCGGCGCAACGGCCGAGCACCCAGTGCAGCGTCGTACCCCTTTGCCGCGACCAGCAACTTCGCCGGCAGCGTGAGCTCGAAGCCCAGCCCCTGCGACTCGAGCTGCCGTTCGACGCGCTTGATCAGCAGATCGACGATCTCGGTGATCTCGTCCGTCGTGAGGTTGTGGAAGACGATGATGTCGTCGATGCGGTTGAGGAACTCGGGCCGGAAGTGGCGCTTGAGCTCCTCGTGCACCTTGTCTTTCATCTTGTCGTAGGTCACGTGCTCGTCGGAGCGCGCGAAGCCGAGGGACGCCTTCTTGAGGTCGGCGGTACCGAGGTTCGACGTCATGATGATGACGGTGTTCTTGAAGTCGACCGTGCGGCCCTGCGCGTCGGTGAGCCGGCCGTCCTCGAGGATCTGCAACAGCGTGTTGAAGACGTCGGGGTGTGCCTTCTCGATCTCGTCGAACAGCACGACCGAGAACGGCTTGCGCCGTACGGCCTCGGTCAGCTGGCCGCCTTCGTCGTAACCGACGTAACCCGGCGGCGAGCCGACGAGCCGCGACACGGTGTGCTTCTCCATGTACTCGGACATGTCGAGCTGGATCATCGACGACTCGTCACCGAACAAGAACTCGGCGAGCGCCTTGGCGGTCTCGGTCTTTCCGACACCCGACGGTCCCAGGAAGATGAACGAGCCCGACGGTCGCTTCGGGTCCTTGAGGCCGGCACGCGTGCGCCGAATCGCCTGCGACACCGCCTTGATGGCGTCGTGCTGGCCGACGATGCGCTTGTGCAGCTCCTCTTCCATGCGCAGCAGCTTGGCGGTCTCTTCCTCGGTGAGCTTGTAGACGGGGATACCCGTCCACAGCGCGAGCACCTCGGCGATCGACTCTTCGTTCACCTCGTTGAACAGGTCGACGCCCTCGGCGCGCCACTCGCTCTCCTTCGAGGTGCGCTGCTCGAGCAACGACTTCTCGCGGTCGCGCAGCGATGCGGCACGCTCGAACTGTTGCGCCTCGATCGCCGCTTCCTTCTCCTTGCGGACCTTCGCGATCTGGTCTTCGAGCTCGCGGTAGTCGGGCGGCGCCTGCATACGGCGGATGCGCAGGCGCGAGCCCGCCTCGTCGATGAGGTCGATCGCCTTGTCGGGGAGGTGCCGGTCGGAGATGTACCGGTCGGCGAGGTTCGCGGCTGCGACGATCGCCTGGTCCGTGATCGTGACGCGGTGGTGCGCCTCGTAACGCTCGCGCAGGCCCTTCAGGATCTCGATGGTGTGCGCGACGGTGGGCTCGTCGACCTTGATCGGCTGGAACCGTCGTTCGAGAGCCGCGTCCTTCTCCAGGTGCTTGCGGTACTCGTCGAGCGTCGTGGCGCCGATCGTCTGGAGCTCACCGCGGGCGAGCATCGGCTTCAGGATCGACGCCGCGTCGATCGCGCCCTCGGCGGCACCTGCGCCGACGAGCGTGTGCAGCTCGTCGATGAACAGGATGATGTCGCCACGTGTGCGGATCTCCTTCAGCACCTTCTTCAGCCGCTCCTCGAAGTCGCCGCGGTAGCGGGAGCCGGCAACAAGTGCACCGAGGTCGAGCGTGTAGAGCTGCTTGGCGTGCAGGGTCTCGGGCACGTCGCCGTCGACGATGTTCTGCGCAAGGCCTTCCACGATCGCGGTCTTGCCGACGCCGGGCTCGCCGATCAGCACAGGGTTGTTCTTGGTACGGCGGCTCAGCACCTGCATGACGCGTTCGATCTCGCGCTCGCGCCCGATCACGGGATCGAGCTTCTTCTCGCGTGCCAGCTGCGTGAGGTTCCGGCCGAACTGGTCGAGGACGAGCGAGCCCGAGGGCTGGCTCTCGCTTCCGCCGCCCTGCGTCGCGCCCTGGCCCGCCGCTTCCTTCGTGCCCGCGTATCCCGAGAGCAGCTGGATGACCTGCTGGCGGACACGGGAGAGATCGGCGCCCAGCTTCACGAGCACCTGCGCCGCGACACCCTCGCCCTCGCGGATCAGCCCGAGCAGGATGTGCTCGGTACCGATGTAGTTGTGCCCGAGCTGCAGCGCCTCGCGCAGCGAGAGTTCCAGGACCTTCTTTGCGCGCGGGGTGAACGGGATGTGACCCGACGGTGCCTGGCCGCCGTGGCCGATGATCTCCTCGACCTGCGCACGCACGGCTTCGAGCGAGATGCCCAGCGACTCGAGTGCCTTCGCGGCGACGCCCTCACCCTCGTGGATGAGACCGAGCAGGATGTGCTCGGTACCGATGTAGTTGTGATTGAGCAGCCGCGCTTCCTCTTGGGCGAGGACCACGACCCGTCGGGCTCGGTCGGTGAAGCGCTCGAACAAAATGATCCGCCTCTCGGTGAGCTTGCGGCCCCGC
>DASQHW010000183.1:0-3544 GCA_035631895.1 Acidimicrobiia bacterium
TTAGCGCCGACAATCAGTCCATCTGTCTGACGGAGACGTCGAAGTCGGGCAAGGTGTTCGCGATCGCCGACGTGGCGGCAGGTGCGAACGCGGGCACGTACTTCGCGAAGGTGACCTGCCCTGCACTGACGAACGGCGCAGCGCCGGGCGCGGGCTTCACTGGCAGCTGGTAAGCCGCAAGACGCACACGACCAAGGTCATACAACGACGTATGCCATCACGGACCCGGGGGCGACCCTGGGTCCGTGTGCGTTCCCAGTGGCACTCCGCGCTGATTCAAGTGCAGGTCGGCGATCGCCGATATTTCGGGCGTCCGAAGCTACGTGGGAAAGGCCCGGTGAGCCTTCACCGGGCCCGCCCATCTGGCACCGACGACCGCTTCGCAACGCCGGAGTGCGGAAGGGAGTCATGACATATGGAACGTGAGCATTTCGATGCTCGCGCTGCCCGACGCAAGGACGCAGGCTTCACGCTCATCGAGCTGATGATGGTGATCTTCATCATTGCCATATTGATCGCCGTTCTCATGCCCGTGTTCATCGGAGCCACCACACGTGCTCGGGACCGCGCGACGCAATCGAGCTTGCGCAATGCCGTGACCGCGGCCAAGTCGGTGTTCGCCGACAAGGCCGACTACACGCAGGCGACACCCGGCACGCTCACCACGCAGACCGGTGGGCTCACCTACGTGGATGCTGCGACTGCACCGAGCGGACAGAACACGGTCTCGGTCGCTCCGGTGAGCGCGACCTACATCGTGTTCGGTGGCCTCTCGAAGTCGGGTTCGTGCTTCTACGTCGCCGACGACGCGTCGGGTGCCGGCACGCTCTATGCCAAGTTGGGCGGCGCGGGCGGTTGTGCCGCGAACGGTGCGCCGCTTCCGGGCGATACGGCATGGCAGAAGGCTTGGTGACAACTGCGACCCCGGCGGGCGTCCGCTCGCCGAGGTCGCACGGTCATCCGCTTCTCCGCGTCTAACGTTGATTCCCGTGATTGTGCAGCGAGGCCAGGGATGGCGCAGCGAGGGAGCAGTGCCCTCGTGACTGCGCTCGTTGCCATCATCTGCGGCGTCTTCGGGCTCGTGATCGGGTCGTTCCTCAACGTCGTCATCTGGCGGGTGCCGCGGAAGGAGTCCGTGGTGCAGCCCGCGTCGCACTGCCCGTCGTGCGACACGCCGATCGCCCCCCACGACAACATCCCGCTCGCGTCGTGGCTCCTGCTGCGCGGCAGGTGCCGGCACTGCGACGCGGGCATCTCGTGGAGGTATCCGTTCATCGAGCTCGTGACCGGCGTGCTCTTCGCCGCCATCGGTGCGCGCTTCGCCGGCTCGTGGGCGCTTCCGGCGTTCCTGCTCCTCACCGGCGCGCTCGTCGCCCTTTCGGCGATCGACCTCGAGCACTACATCCTGCCGAACCGCATCATCTACCCAGTCGGGTTCGCGAGCGTCGCCTTGCTCGCCTTCGCTGCCGCCGCGACGCACCACTGGGGCACGCTCGGGCGTTCGCTCGCAGCCGCAGCTGTCGCGTGGGCGTTCTTCTTCGTCGTCCACGTGATCTCGCCACGCGGGATGGGTTTCGGCGATGTGCGGCTCTCGTTCATCCTGGGTCTGTACCTGGGCTGGCTCGGCTGGGGCCACCTGTTCGCAGGCTTGTTCGCTGGTTTCGTCTTCGGAGCGGTCGCGGGAGTCGCGGTCATGGCGGTCGTCGGGACCCAGGGCCGGAAGTACCACATCCCCTTCGGCCCGTTCCTCGCGGCCGGGACGATGACGATCATCCTCGTCGGCGGCCCCTTCCTCGACTGGTACGCGAACCTGCGCGGTTGACGGTCAACGCCGAATCCCCGTGCCGGCCGCGGGTTTCGTGACCACGGTCGCGTTCGGTGCGCACTCGTCGCGACCCGTGTTCCGTGCGAAGTCGCGGCTTTTTCGTTTCAGGCCGTGGCCACAGACGCCGATTGAGGTTCTTGAACCGGTACGGCCCGACAGGGGGGTGTGGACCGTGAACGAGCGTCACGTGCTGCTCACGGTGCGCGAGGTGGCCGATGCGATGCGAGTCTCGACGATGACGGTCTACCGCCTCATCCGATCCGGCGCGTTGCCGGCGATCCGAGTCGGCAAGCACTTCCGCATCCGCGAGCGCGACCTCGACGTCTTCCTCGACGCACAAACCGTCGGCGTCGGAGGCGGCGCGGCGCGGAATCACGGCGTGGCTGTCACAGCCGGTGGCGAATCGGACCCTACATACGGAGGGGGCAACGCATGGCCCGCCGCCTGATCGGCCTCGACGTCGGCACGAACGCCGTCACGATCGCGGAGGTCACACCCGGTACCCCGCCGCGTCTCGACATGTTCGCCCAGGTCGCGCTCCCGCGCGAGGCGATGCGCGAAGGAGAGGTCGCGGACGGCGGCGCGGTCACTGACGCTGTTGCGCGGCTTCGCTCGGAGGTCGGCCTGAAGAAGGCGGCGGTGCGTGTCGGCATCGCGAGCCCGCGCGTCGTCGTCCGTCAGGTCGAGATGCCGGTCATGACGCACGAGGAGCTTGCGAGCGCGTTGCGCTTCCAGGCCGCGGATCTCATCCCGATCTCCATCGAGGATGCGGTGCTCGACTTCGCGATCCTGGGCAGGAACGAGGCCTCGCCCGGCGAAGACGGCGGCGAGCCGACGATGCAGGTACTGCTCGCGGCCGCGCAGGAAGCGACCATCATGCGGCTCGTCTCCGCGGTCGAAGCAGGCGGGCTGCAGGTCGCGGCCGTCGACCTCATCCCGCTCGCGTTGACGCGCGCGCTGGCACGCCCGTTGCCGGCGCTGGCGCCTGCGGCCGCCGGTGGCGGCGTCGCGCTCGCCGACGACGCGTTGGGCGCCGAGGGGATCGTGTCGTTCGGTGGCGGGGTCACTTCGATCGCCGTGCACGAGGGCGGTGTGCCGCGTTTCGTGCGCGTGCTCGGGAGTGGTGGACGCGAGCTGACCGACGCGATCGCGCACGAGCTCGACGTCCCGGTCGAGACCGCAGAAGCGTTGAAGCGAGCGATCGCGGACCCGTCCCAGGACGAGGCGATCGGCCGGGCGCGTACCGCGATGGACCGTCCGCTGTCGGTCCTGCTCGACGAGGTGCGGAGCTCGATCGACTACTACCGCAACCAGCCCGGCTCCGCGCGTCTGCTGCGCGTGGTGGCGACCGGTGGATCGGCGCAGCTGCCCGGTCTTCCCGAGCGGCTCGCGGCGCTCGTGGGTGTGCCCGTCGAGCCGGCGTACATGGGCGACCTCATCCGTATCGGCGACATCGGGTTCGCGCCCGACGAGCTCCCGCGCCTCGAGCCGTACCTCCCGGCCGCAGTGGGCCTCGCGCTCGGAGGCGCGAAGGTCGGCACCGTCGTCGACCTGTTGCCGCGCACCCGCCGAACGACGACCAGGACGCGCCCGAACCTCAACCCGAAGATCGTTGCACCGGTCGCGGCGGCGATCGTGTTGCTCGGCGGTCTCACCTTCCTCGCGCACAGCAACGCGTCGAGCGAGAAATCGAAGCAGGCCGCCGTCGAGACGGAGGCG
>DASQHW010000184.1:0-3664 GCA_035631895.1 Acidimicrobiia bacterium
GAAAGACGGCGACGCCGAGGGAGACCAGCGCATCCTCGAGAATCGGAAACTGTGCCAGCAGCAACTCGTCCATGCCTGCGCTCGTCTTGTAGGTCTCCCAGAGGTCGTTGCGAAAGGATTCGATGACGTGGTCCGTCGCGACACCGCTGTGGGTCGCGCCACCCTCGCGCATCGCCAGCATCGACTGGACGCCCGACCGCGTGCCGCCGATCTCCACACCGGCGGGGTCCACGTGCCCGGGACGCGGGGCCAGGAACTGCCGGAAGAGCTCGTAGGTGCCGTCGACGAGGTGCACACGCACGGGTCGAGCCTCGCACATGTGGCGCCGTCACGCCCCCAGGCGGCTCATGGCGCCATCGACGCCCGAGGTGCGCACGCGATCCGGGCGAAGCTCGCTGGCGCCCACGGTCACGACGCTGGGCGCGCGCAGCTCGAACATGAGCTGCTGCACGCACGTGAACACGAGGACGGCACCGAACACGTGAAAGCCGACGAGCAGCGCCGGGATCTGCTCGAAGTACTGCACGTAGCCGAGGATCCCCTGCGCGCCCATCACGATCATCGTGATCGACGCGATACGGAGGACGGGAGCGGGCGCACGGGTGCGGACGAGCGTGACCACCAACACCAACACGAGGCCGACGAGGACGTCGACCGACGCGCCGTGGACGCGCGCCACGTCCACCAGCGGCCACCCGAGCCGGCGGGCCTCGGCGTCGCCTCCGTGCGGCCCGGCCGCGGTGACCAGCGTGCCCCACACGAGCACCCAGATGGTGCCCGCGTACACGGCGCGCGCCAAGAGCTCGACACGGGGTGACACGAGAGGCCGGCGCTCGACCGGGCCGTCGACCTCACCGGCGCGCCGGCGCATCCACAACGCGACGCCAACGAGCGCGAGGGCGAGGAGGAAGTGACCCATCACGCTCACCCATGCGAGCTTCACCATGACCGATATCCCGCCGAGCACTGCTTCCGCCCAGAACAACCCGAACAGCACCCATGCCAGCCGTACGAGGTCGTCGCGTCGCGGCGCACGCAGGTAGGCACCGACGAGCGCGAGTGCGATCGGCGCACCGATCGCACCGGAGAAGATGCGGTTGAGCTGCTCGATGGCCGCGTGGTGGGTCGACACGTCGACGAGCTTCGTCGCGCTGCAGTTCGGCCAGTTCGCGCAACCGAGCCCGGAGTTCGTGAGGCGCACCACGGCACCGCTCACGATGATCGCCACGAGGAGCACGACGTTCACGACTGTCAGGCGACGGAATGCCGTGGGCGACAGCCGGGGAAGCGACATCGCAGGCAGTGTACGAACCACTCGACGCGCAATTCCGATCGCGGCAGGTGACACGCAGGCCGGCGCAGTTGCACCGACCTCGCGGCCTGAGGTCGACTGCACGGGAGGAGCGAGGAGCCTTGCCCATGACAGACGTGTACGACGAATTCGGCCTGTTCCATGAGAACGCCGACGAGTTCGGCATCCCGTGGCGCGGAGCGCCCGACGTACGGCGCGTCGAGGTCTCCGTCGGTGGCGGCCAGACGATCTCCGCGCTGGTGTGGGGACGGACCGCGCCCGAGATCGTGCTCGTGCACGGCGGTGCCCAGAACGCGCACACGTGGGACACCGTCGCACTCGCGCTCGACCGTCCGCTCGTCGCGATCGACCTTCCGGGGCACGGACACTCGTCACACCGGCCCGACCACGTGTACTGGCCCGCGGACAACGCGGTCGCGGTCGAACAGGCCGTGCGCGCGCTTGCACCGGACGCGCGTGTGGTCGTCGGCATGTCGCTCGGTGGCCTCACGTCCATCGCGCTCGCCGACCGGGCGCCGGAGCTCGTCCGCAATCTCGTCCTCGTCGACGTCACGCCGGGCGTCAACCGCGAGAAGTCGACGGCGATCGCGAACTTCATCGACGGACCCGAGTACTTCGAGAGCTTCGACGAGATCCTCGAGCGCACGATCGCGTTCAACCCGACGCGTACGGAGTCGTCGCTGCGACGAGGCGTCCAGCACAATGCGATCGAGTTGCCGGATGGCCGTTGGCGTTGGCGGTACGACCTTCCTCGGCGCGGAACGGGCGAAGGCGAGACCGGCAGCATCATGCCCGGTCTCGAGGAGCTGTGGGAGGCGGTGTCGCGCGTGAAGGTTCCGCTCACGCTCGTACGCGGCAGCCTGTCGCCGGTGGTGGACGACGACGACGTTGCGGAGCTGCAGCGCCGCAACGCAGACGCGCGTGTCGTGGTGGTCGAGGGCGCCGGGCACAGCATCCAGGGTGACAAGCCGGTCGAGCTCGCGAACCTGCTTGCAGGAGTGCTCGCGGGCTGATCGTACGGTGGGAGAACTCCGCGAGTAGCGTGCTCGGATGCTCGAGCCGCTGCCGCCGGCCTTCGGTGCGACGCGGGAGGGTCTGCACGCACTCGCGGAGCACGTGCTCGCGCCCGCGCGCTACCACTCCGATGGTCACATCGGTCTGGTTCCCAGCGCGGGTGGCTTCGGCACGCCGGCATTCGACGACGGCAAACGCGTGCGTGTCGAGGGAATCGAGCTCGTGCACGAACGGCCGGGATCCATTCGCCGGGTGCCGATCACGACGTTGAGCGATGCCGCGCAGTTCGTCGGCGTGCCGCTCGGCGCGCCGACCGAGGTGTACAAGCCGGCGACCGCATGCCTGCCCGACACCGCCCTCGCCATCGACGCCGACGCCGCCCACGCGCTCGCAGCCTGGATCGACTTCGGCGCGAGCCTCCTGCACGAGCTGCGCGAGAGCTATGGGGGCCAGGGCCCGACTGCGGTGCAGCTCTGGCCCGAGCACTTCGACCTTGCATGCGACTTCGGAGACGCTGGCGCGGGCACGCGCGCCACCTACGGCGCTTCGCCCGGTGACGGCGCGCTCGCCGAGCCGTACCTGTACGTCGGCCCGTGGGACGAACACCGGCGTACCGGCGCGTTCGCGATGTACCCGTTCGGCGCCGCGGTGACATACGAGGAGCTCCGCACGGCGCTCGATCCGCGCGCCGCGGGCCGCGACTTCCTCCGCGACGGTGCTTCCCTCCTCATCGGCGCCCCCTGAACCACAAGCGCAGCGAGGGAGGGCGAGCCGGGGAGGCCTGGAATAGGCTGGTGCGTATGACACAGACGTTCACACGCATGGACGAGTCGACGGCCGAGCAATGGGCGGTCATCGGCAAGGAGACGTACGCACACCAGGGCCGGGTCGCCGAGCGCGCGCTCGACATGCTCCGCGCGCTCGCCGAGATCACCGACGGGTGCGCGGTCGACCAGCTGACGCACTCGCTCCAGACGGCGACGCGGGCCGAGCGCGCCGGGGCCGACGAGGAAGTCGTGTTCGCCTCGTTGTTGCACGACGTCGGCAAGGCCGTCAGCGTCCCGAACCACCCGGAGATCGCCGCCGCGATCCTCAAGCCGTACGTCCGCAGCGACGTGTACCACATGATCGTCGCGCACCAGGACTTCCAGGGCCGCCACTACTACGCGCACTTCGGCGCCGACCCGAACGCGCGCGACAAGTACCGCGGCGAGCCGTGGTTCGAGCTGGCCGAGCGGTTTGCCGACGATTGGGACCAGACCGCGTTCGACCCGAACTACGACACGCTTCCGCTCGAGCACTTCGAGCCGTTGGTACGCGCCCGCTTCGCGAGCGCCA
>DASQHW010000185.1:0-2517 GCA_035631895.1 Acidimicrobiia bacterium
TGCCTGACACGCATGTCAGGCACCGGGAGACGACCGCGAAGCGACCGAAGGTGGAGTGGAGCGTGGAGTCGACCCATGGACGGCGTGGGAGACGACAGCGAAGCGACCGAAGGGGAGTGGAGCGTGGAGTCGACCCATGAACGGCGTGCGAGTACGCGGCGGTATCGTGCCGGCGATGGCCGACCCGAAGTCCTTCTTGCTCAGCGCGGCGCTCGGCGACTATCTCGTCGAGCACGGCACGCCGCCCGACGACGTGCAACGGGAGCTCATCGCCCAGACCGCCGCGCTGGGCCCGGTCGCCGGGATGCAGGTCGCGCCGGAGCAGGGAGCGTTCCTGACGATCCTCACCGCGGCGATCGGCGCCCGGCACGCGATCGAGGTCGGTACGTTCACCGGCTACTCGGCACTGTGCATCGCCAAAGGTCTCCCGGCCGGCGGCACGTTGCTCGCGTGCGACGTCTCCGAGGAGTGGACCGCGATCGGCCGCCGCTACTGGGAGATGGCGCGGGTCGCGGACCGTATCGATCTGCGAATAGGCCCGGCACTCGAAACGATCGAGAAGCTTGCCGATGACGTGTCGTTCGACCTCGCCTTCATCGATGCCGACAAGCCGAACTACTGGAACTACTACGAGGCCCTGCTCCCGCACATGAGGGCAAACGCACTGATCCTGGTCGACAACGTCCTGTGGGGTGGCAACGTCCTGAATTCCGAGGCGACCGACGAGAACACCACGGCAATACGAGCGTTCAACGACAGGTTGGCCGGGGACGATCGCGTCGACAAGGTGATGCTGCCGATCAGTGACGGCTTGACGATCGCGCGCAAGAAGTAGCGCGCGGCCGGCTCGAGCGACCCGTCACATCCCGCGAAGCATCTTGTAGAACGGCGCCATCTTCTCCCGAGTGGTGTCGGGGAGCGGAACGATCGTCCCCAGCTGCCGCGCGCCCCAGACGATCTCCGCAGTGAGCTCGACGAGGTTCGCGATCTTCAGCGCGTCCCTGGGTGATTTCCCGACGGTCAGCAGGCCGTGGTTCGCCATGAGCACGGCCGCCCGGTCGCCCACCCATTTCGATACCTCGTCGGCGAGCTCCTGCGAACCAGTGAATTCGTAGCTGGCGACCGGCACGTCGCCTCCGACGAACACCTCGACTTCCTCGATCACGCACGGGATCGGCTCGTGTGTGAGCGCGAACATCGTGCAGTACTTGGCGTGGCAGTGGATGACGGCATGAATGTCGTCGTACGACGTCAGGCATGCGAGGTGCAGCGCCTTCTCGGTGGTCGGCGCGTTCTTGCCCTCGAGCACGTTGGCGTCGAGGTCGGTCACGACGAGGTCGTCGAGCGTCATCGTGTCGTACGGCAACGTGGACGGGGTGAGCACGACGTTGCCGTCGGGGAGCCGTGCGGAGAAGTTGCCCGCCGTGCCGTGGACCAGGTTCGTCCGGAGCGACTCCTTGGCGACCCAGAGCAGCTCTTCCTTATCTCTTGCGCGGTCCCGTTGAGCTCGCCCATGTCAGTGCAGCACCTCCGGGTTGACACAGTTCACCGGCTTGTCGCCGCGCAAGATGCGCACGACGTCGTCTGCGATCAGCTTCGAATGATTCGCTTCCGTGTCGTAGGTCGCGCCGCCGATGTGCGGCGTCAGCACGACGTTCGACATCACACACAGCGGGTGGTCCGTCGGCAGGTTCTCGCCCTTGAAATGGTCGAGTCCCGCACCGCCCAGGTGGCCGGACTGGAGCGCGGCCACGAGCGCGTCGGTGTCGTGCAGCATCGCGCGGGCGCTGTTGAGGTAGATCGCGCCGGGTTTCATTGCCGCGAACTGTCGCGCACCCATCAGGCCCTCGGTCTCCGGCGTGACGACGGCGTGCATGGAGACGACGTCGCATTCGGCGACCATCTCGTCGACGGAGTCCCGGTGGGTCGCGTCGGGGTTGTACGGGTCGAACGACAGCACCCGCAGGCCCAGGCCCTCGAATCGCCACTTCGTCGCGCGGCCGACTGCGCCGAGCCCGACGATGCCCGCCGTCCGGCCCGCGAGCTCCCACGCCCGGTAGCGCTGGTACGGGATCTTGCCTTCGCTGTACACCTTGCCTTCGCGCACGTCCCGGTCGGACGGCACGACGAAACGATTGACCGCGAACAACAGCGCGACCGTCAACTCCGCCACCGCGTTCGCGTTCCGGCCCGGAGCGCGCAGCACCGGGATCCCGGCCCTGGTGGCGGCGGCCACGTCGACGTTGTTCGGGTCGCCACGGCACGACCCGATCAGGCGGAGCGGCAGGTCGAAGACAGGTCCGTTGACGAAGTCGGACTCGACGATCAGGACGTCGGCGCCTTCCTCGCGCACACGGGCGGCGAGCTTCTCGCCGTCGTAGAGGCGGAGCGGTACCTGCTCGATCCACGGGTCGTACACCACGTCGGCGACCCGCTCGAGGGTCGCCATCCCCTCGCCGCGGAACGGCGCGGTCACGAATGCCTTGTGTCGGTCGGCCACGCCTCATCGTGACATAG
>DASQHW010000186.1:0-2030 GCA_035631895.1 Acidimicrobiia bacterium
TCTTCACCTATGACGAACACGGCGGCTACTACGACCACATGGCCCCACCCGCCGCGGTCAAGCCCGACAACATCCCGCCCCTGCTCCAACCCGGCGACACACCCGGCGCATTCGACCGCTACGGGATCCGCGTCCCCGCCATGGTCATCTCCCCCTACGCCAAAGAACACTTCGTCTCCCACACCGTCTATGACCACACCTCGCTCCTGCGCTTCATCGAAACCCGCTTCCGGCTCCCCGCCCTCACCCACCGCGACGCCGCCGCCGACCCGATGCTCGGCATGTTCGACTTCACCCAAGTCGAACACCCGCACCCCATACTTCCCAGCTCACCGATCGACCCCAACGGCGAGACCGCCTGCAGCCAACTACACCCATAGTCAGAACGAGAGCCCGGCCGCGCGAGTTGGGAGAACTCGTCGTTGAGGCGGCTCACGCCGGAGAGCGAGCTCAGCACGTCAAGGCTCTGGACGTCGGAAGGCTTCGTCGCTCAGCCGCGTCTCGAGGGACCGCGATTTGACTATCTCGGCGCCTCAATCGTCACGCCGCGCGTGCGTCCGGCTGCGGCCATGCGCTGGTCGTAGGTGACGGCGCGTCTTGCTTTCCTGGACGGCAGGCTGTTCGGGACGCTCTCATGGCAAAGAGCCGTTCGGCCTACCGCGTGGCCGCGAGCTTCTCGAGATTCGCGAGTCCAGGTTCGAGATTGGTGAGGTAGCGCACAAGGGCAGATTGCATCTCCGGTTCGCCGAGGTGGTCGTTCATCGCCGACACTGCGTTGAGCCGCGCCCCCGTGAGCCACGTCACCAGGTCGGCCTCGTCGTTCCACGCCGCCTGCGCGGACATCGAGATGTGCGTGCCGCCGATCCAGTCGCGCGCCGCGGTCGGATACGGGTTGGGCGGGCACAAACGGTTGCGTTCGGCATCGTCGCGATCCGACGCTTCGATGTACCCGACCAGCGCGGCGTTGAACGTGGGTTGACAGATGCGCACTTGCTGCAGCGTGATGCGATCGTCCTCGAAGATCGGGCGCCCCGGGCTCACGCGTAGACCGGCCGCGGTGCAATCGACGTGGACCTGCGCGACATCCGTAGGAATGGTCCCGGCCTCGAGCACGATCTCGTCGGTCCCGATGGCACGCACCCGGCCCTGCCGCACGACGTTCTCGATCGACCTGAGCTGTTCGAGCTCGCTCGTGCTGACGGTCGCACACCGATACATCGTCGGATCGACGCGCTCGTCGAGGCGAATGAGGTGACCGTTGGCTTCGAGCCGTTCGAACAGGTCGCCTACGCTTTCGGCCTCCGCGGCCGCCTCCAGCTGGGCCGCGACGTCCTCCATGATGGCCGTGACGAGATCGAGCGGTTGTGCGTGGGCGCGGTCGAGCATCCAGGCGTCGCGTGGCCGGATCCAACGAATTGCATCGGGCTCGACGCCGTTGTCAAGCAACCAGCTGCACGCGTCCATCGCGGTCTTGCCCGCGCCGATCACCGTGTAGCCGCGTGCGGGCTCGGACACTGTCACGAGGTTATTGACGGGTATGAAGCGCGCACCGGGATCGATGTCGAACGACGGGACGTGCGTCGCCGGGATCGGTGTTTCGAGATACGTCGCGTCGACGACGCGCCGTCGCACCCGCACGCGGGTCTCGTCACCGGTCAGCCGCGACACGAACAGGTGCTCGCGACGCTTGTCCCCCACGTAGTCGCACATGCCGAAGAACCGCACCCGGCCCGAAGGCAGCAAGGTCTCGTCGAGGACACGCCCAAAGTACTCGCAGATCTCTCCGGCGCTTGAGCGCGGGTACCAACCCGCGTTCGGACCCGTCGTTATCGATGACATCAGTACCGAGCCGGCGCGAGTTCACGCCGTAGAAGGGCGCGGGCTGATGGAGGCGCACGAACGGATAGGCGTCGTTCCAGTGACCACCGGGGCGATGGCGCCGATCGACCATCACGACGTCGGAGTCGGAGTCGGCGATCAGTTCGTCAGTGAACGCCATGCCGGCCGCGCCGGCCCCGATCACCAGGTAG
>DASQHW010000187.1:0-3596 GCA_035631895.1 Acidimicrobiia bacterium
CAAGCTCACCTCGGGTTACGAGTACGACATCGCCAAGGCCCTCGAGCAGGCATTCGGCTTGCACAAGCTCGTCGTGCGCAACGTGAGCTTCGACGCGATCGTCGCCGGCCAGGTGAAGGACTACGACCTCGCGTTGTCGCAGGCGTCGATCACCTGTGACCGCGCCAAGGTCGTGAACTTCACGCAGCCGTACTTCTATTCGAACCTCGGCATCCTCGTGAAGAAGGGCTTCTCGAAGCCGATCACGTCGGTCGCCGATGCGAAGCAGATCAAGTGGGGCGGGCAGACGTCGACCACTTCCCTCGACCTTCTGAACAACAAGATCCACCCGACCTCCAAGCCCTTGAGCTACCAGCAGCTCGCCGACGCGTACACCGCCCTTCAGGCCGGGCAAATCGATGCGGTGCTGATCGACACCGCGATCAACCTCGGCGAGGCCGCCCGGTCGCACGGCCAGCTCGTCGTGCCGGCGCAGTTCGCGCAGCCCGGTGGTCCCGACCAGTACGGCGGCATCCTGCCGAAGGCCTCGACGAACGGGCCCGCGATCAATGCGGTGTTCAAGCAGATGCGTGACTCGGGGCAGTTCGGAGACCTCGCGAAGAAGGATCTCACGGTCGACCCGGGCACACTGTTCACGATCAACGTGTCGTAGCAGCGCATACCGGTGGTCGCCGACGACCTCGTCCACGTAGCACCGCCCGGCGCCCGCCGCGCGGTGCCGTTCCGAGGCAACCTCCGTACCGCGTCGATTGCGGCCGGCCTATCCATCGCAGTCGCGGTGTTCACGTGGGCGATGCTGTGGAAGTTCGACCGGTCCTTGCACGTCGACACCACGCGCCAGCGTGTTGCCGACGCGATCGTGCTTGTCATCGCGCTGCTCACTGCCGTCGTCCCGTATTACGGACTGCGGGCGCTCATCCGGTCCTTGGAGGCACAGCGTCTCGCGCGTTCGGGTGAGCGCCACCGCGGCCACACAGTGTTGGAGGACTCCCGCGACGACATCTGGGTGGTCGTCGGGATCGGGCTGAGCGCGTTCGTCGTCGGCTTCGTCGCGTTCCTGGCCTCCGCCAACCACGGCGCCGTACGCACGATCATGTTCGACTGGTCGCTGATCTGGCGCAGCCATACCGCGTTGCTGCACGGCTTCTGGTTCAACATCAAGCTCTTCGTCGTCTCGGAGGCAATCGTGCTCGTGTGGGCGCTGGTCGTCGCGATCGTGCGCCTGCTGCCCGGTCGCGCGTGCACGCCGATCCGTGTGCTCGCCATCGTCTACACCGACGTCTTACGCGGTATCCCCGCGATCATCACGATCTACCTTGTCGTCTTCGGCTTCTCGCTCGCCGGTGTCGCGCCGTTCGACCGGCTGCACGGCGAGACCCAGATCTTCTGGCTCGGCGTGCTCGCGCTGGTTCTCGTCTACGGCGCGTACGTGGCCGAGGTGTACCGCGCCGGCCTGGAGAGCGTCCACTGGAGCCAGAGCGCGGCGGCGCGCTCGCTCGGCCTGTCGCAGGGGCAGACGCTCCGCCACGTCGTCGTGCCCCAAGCGGTGCGCCGCATACTGCCGCCGCTGATGAACGACTTCGTCGCGTTGCAGAAGGACACGGCGCTGCTGTCGGTCGTCGGGCTCGTCGAGGTGCTGAACGAGTCCGAGCTGCTCAAGTCGAACTTCTTCAACCTCTCGCCCGTGACCGGCGCTGCAATCTGCTTCCTCGTCATCACGGTGCCATTCACTCGATACGTCGACCATCTCATCAAACGCGACCGCGAGCGGATGCTCGCCCAATGACCAACTTCCTCGAGCTCCGCGACGTCTACAAGCGCTTCGGCGAGAACGAAGTGCTGCGCGGTGTCGATCTCGTCGTCGACGAGCACGACGTCGTGTGCCTCATCGGGCCGTCGGGATGCGGGAAGTCGACGATGTTGCGGTGCATCAACGCGCTCGAGACGATCGACCGTGGCTCCATCTGGCTCGACGGCGAACAGGTGTCGGGACGGGGCGTCGATGTGAACGCGTTGCGCGCCGACGTAGGCATCGTGTTCCAGAGCTTCAACCTCTTCCCGCACATGACGGTGCTTGAGAACATCACGCTCGCGCCGCGCAAGGTGTTGCAGCTGTCGAAGGCGGACGCGGTGGCGCGTGCCGATGCGCTCCTCGGCCGGATCGGCATGACGGACAAGCGTGGCGAGTATCCCGATCGACTGTCCGGCGGACAGCAGCAGCGCGTCGCGATCGTCCGCGCGCTCGCGATGCAACCGCGCGCTCTCTTGCTCGACGAGATCACGAGCGCGCTCGATCCCGAGCTCGTTGCCGAGGTGCTC
Source organism: Acidimicrobiia bacterium (assembly GCA_035631895.1). GTDB lineage: Bacteria > Actinomycetota > Acidimicrobiia > IMCC26256 > PALSA-610 > DASQHW01. Next base: position 2,320 of record DASQHW010000187.1, read on the forward strand.
ACGCTCGTGGGGGAGCTCGCGCGAGAAGGCATGACGATGTTGCTCGCGACGCACGAGATGGGATTCGCGCGCGATGTCGCCAGCAAGGTGGTCTTCTTGTACGAAGGTCAGATCGAGGAGGACGGCCCACCCGACGAGATCTTCCGCACGCCGACGAGCGAACGGACCCAGCAGTTCCTGCGCAGCATCATCGAGGCGAAGCGCATGTGACGATCGTCGTGTAGAACCTTGCCTTGATGAGTCGTCCCAGCGTCACGGAGCTCGCCCGCACGTGAAGAACGTCTACCGGATCGCCGATCTTCGTGAGCCCCGACGCGACGCGCGCGAGCAGGCGATCTACGACTTCGCCTGTTCGCTCGAGATCGACGTGTCGGTGGAGGGGGTGGTCGACGCCGCGACGCAGACGACGGGCCTCGACCACTTCGACGATCCGACGGTGCTCGACCGGCTCCGCGCACAGGTCGATGCAGTGAACGCGGACGGCGGGCTCTCCGGTCTCGGCCGGCTCGTCGTGCGGCAGCGATTGGAAGGACTGCTCCGCGCGCGGCTGCGCTTCGACGAGTTCGTCCGCCGGTATCCCGAGGCGATCGACGTCGACCTCGAGCCGCCGGTGATCGTCGTCGGCCTCCCGCGGTCGGGCACGACGCACCTCGTCAACCTGCTCGCGGCGGACACGCGGTTCCGCTCGCTCCCGTGGTGGGAGTGCGGCGAGCCGGTTCCGGTCCTCGGTGACGGGCCCGGCCCCGACGGTGTCGACCCTCGGTATCTCCGGTCGAAGGCGGAGTGGGAGGCGGGCAAGGAGGCGGCGCCGCTGGTGCAGTACATGCACGACCGTCCGCCGTGGAGCATCGAGGAGGACTGCGAGCTCGTCGACCTCGACCTCTGCTCGTACACGCTCGAGTGGCACGCGCGCGTGCCGCAGTGGCGCGACACGTACCTCGCGCTCGACCAGCGGCCGCACTACGCGTTCCTGCGGCGCGAGCTGCAGGTGCTCAGCTTCCTGCGCGGTCCGCGCCGCTGGGTGCTGAAGACGCCGCAGCACCTCGAGCAGCTCCCCGTGCTGATGGACACATTCCCCGATGCCACGATCGCGCTCACCTTGCGCGATCCCGTCGCCGTGCTGCAATCGGCGATCACGATGCTTGCCTATGGCGACCGCCTCCGGCGCACCACGAGCGACGCCGACAGCCTCGCGTCGTACTGGATCGACCGCATCGAACGGCTCCTCCACGCCGCGGTCCGCGATGTCGGCGTCATCCCGGCCGGGCAGCGCGTCG
>DASQHW010000188.1:0-10338 GCA_035631895.1 Acidimicrobiia bacterium
CGAGCGCGATGCCGACCGCGACACCCCATCCGCCGAGCGTCGGTTCGAGCACGGTGCCGAGAAGCGTTGCGCCGACCATCTGACAACCCAGTACGAGCAACAGGATGCTGTTCAAGGTCTCTTCGGGATGCGCCAGGAGACGCAGGACGCGACGCGCTCGTTTGTCGCCCTCTTCCTCGAGCGCGAGGAGGCGGATCCGGCTCACACGTGTGAACGCGGTCTCCGCCATCGCCATGACCCCCGAGAAGGCCCAGAGCAGCGCGACCACGACGATCGCGAGCACGTTCATCGCGCGCGCCTCGAGAGGATGGGACGACTATCTGGGGGTCGCGCCGACCGCACCGAGGTCATGAGTCGGTCTCCGAATCCCGGAAACGAGCCAGCAATTCCTGTTCACGGCGGCGCATCGCGGTTGCCTCGTCGGGCTCCGCGTGGTCGTAGTCGAGCAGATGCAGCACACCGTGAACCACGAGCAGCGCGATCTCATCCTCCGCGGCGATGCCCCGTTCGGCAGCTTGGCGGGTGGCGACCGCGGGACACACTACGACGTCGCCGAGCAATGCCGGAGGATCGCCACCGTCGGCCGGCGCTCCCGGTCCCCGCCCTCCCTGATCGGGCTGGCGGCCGCCGGGCGGCAGCTCCTCGTCGAGTGGGAACGAGAGCACGTCGGTGGGACCGTTCACACCCAAGAACCGCTCGTTGAGCTCGGCAATCGTCTGCCTGTCGACGAACATGAGCGACATCTCGACATCACTGCCGTAGCGCTCGTGCACGCGCTCGTCGGTGAGCACGAGCCGGGCGAGTCGCACCCAGCGGGCGACGTCCACGTCGATGTCGCGCTGTTCGTCGGCGCCGAAGATGGTCGGGGGACCCATGTCCGTGTGCATCATTACCGATCGTGTCGCTCGTACGCGTCGACGATGTCCTGGACGATGCGGTGGCGTACCACGTCGCTGGAACCGAGCTCGACGAACACGAGGCCGTCGATGCCTTCCAGCACCTCGCGCACCCGTAGCAGGCCGGAGCGGCCCCGGCCGTCGGGCAGGTCTATCTGCGTCACGTCGCCCGTGATCACCGCTTTGGATCCGAAGCCCAGACGCGTCAGGAACATCTTCATCTGCTCGGGGGTCGTGTTCTGGGCCTCGTCGAGAATGATGAAGGAATCATCGAGCGTGCGGCCGCGCATGTAGGCGAGTGGGGCAACCTCGATCGTGCCCCGTTCCATCAACCGCACCACGACCTCCGGTTCCATCATGTCGTACAGCGCGTCGTACAACGGCCGGAGGTACGGATCGACCTTCTGGAGGATGTCGCCCGGCAGGAAGCCGAGGCGTTCACCGGCTTCCACCGCCGGCCGTGTGAGGATGATTCGGTTGACTTCCTTGGCCTGCAGCGCCTGCACCGCGAGCGCGACCGCGAGATAGCTCTTGCCCGTGCCGGCGGGGCCGATCGCGAACGTCACGGTGTGGTCCCGCACCGCGTCGACATAGCGCTTCTGGCCCGCCGTCTTCGGGCGGATCGATTTGCGCCCCCGCACGACTTCGGCGGTGAGCACCTCGCTGGGGAGTTGGTCGGCCTTCAACATCTCGATCGAGCGCCCCAGATTGTCGCGATCGAGCTGGTGCCCCTGCTCGAGCAGCACGATCATCTCCTCGAACAGCCGCGCCACGCGCTCGGCCTGCTGTCCCTCACCCGTGATCGTGATCTCGTTGCCTCGCACGAGGATCTCGACGGGGAAGGCCGCCTCCACGATGCGCAGCAGCTCGTCGCGCTGGCCGAGCAGGCCAACCATGAGGTGGTTGCCCGGAACAAGAAGCTTGACCGAAGTGGTCGTGTGCGACGGTGCCAAGGTGCGCGCGAGGGTAGCCGAGGATCGGCGCGTTCTCGTTCTGTCGTTCGGGTGTTCCCCGGGATTCAGGATGCGGTGCCGGCGCGGAGCCCGAGTTGCTCGAGACGCGCCCCGAGCTCTTCGAGGCTACGACCCATGCAGGAGGCGAGCACCCTCAGGTCGGAGCGCCGGATGGTCAGCATCCGGCCGTTGAAGTCCTGCCGCTCGCGCTGGAGCGACGTGGCGAAGCGGTCGAGGATGTGCGCATCGGGGTCGTCGAGCTCGTGCAACCGCACGAGGTCGATGGTGAACCCTGCGTTCATGTCGAAGCCGCCGGCCGTCGCGGTGTCGAGAAGGTTGATCTCGCCCTCGAGCTCACGTGGGAGGAGTTGGTCGGCCGGCACCTCGTAGATCTCGGCGAGTCGCAGCAGTCGAGGGACCGAGATCGCACGCTCCCCGCGCTCGTACGCACCCAGCACCGATGCCTTGAACTCGAGGCTCGATCGCGCCTCGACGTCGTGCAACGACAAGCCCTTCTGGCGACGGATCGCCCGCAATCGCTCGCCGACCCGTGCCCCTGTGTTCACCACCCCAAAGCCCCCTCGCCCGACCTTTTGGCGCGCCCACATAGAACGCCGCCGTGGGTGCGGTCAGTGGATAGTAACAGCACGCTCCGTGAAAGTCATGCTTCGCGTTGCTTCCAACAACAGCCACTCGTTCCGCCGAAAGACAACAATGATCACTCTAACCCCATCCGCAAGGGTCATGCGCGGCCCATCTGCGCAATCCGGTCGGCGAGTACGGCAACCGCAGCGACCGGCGCGGTACCTGCACGTAACACGGACGTTGCGAGCGCGAGGAGCGGTGCCGACAGGCGCTCCAGCTCGGACGGCGCGAGGCCGCCCTCCGGCCCGACCACGACCGTCCACTCCCCGAACGCCGGCGGTACGAGCTCGAAGGCCCGGCGACCTGTTCGGTCCGCGACCACGAGCCCTTGGCGCCCCGCGACCGCGTCCAGGTCGACGAGGTCGTCGACGGCAGGGATCCGGGTGCGCCGACTCTGCATCGCTGCCTCCCGCGCGATCGTCCGTAGCCGCGTGACAGCGTGCGAAGCCTTCGCGGCATCCCACCGGACCACGGTGCGCAGCGTGCGCACGGGCGTGATGCGGGCGGCACCGAGCTCGGTCACGGCCGCCACGACCGCGTCGAGACCTCCCTTCACCGGCGCGATCGCGAGGCTGATCGTGACCGCAGGCGCGTCGTCGTGGTGCGGTGCACCGCGCGCTTCGAGCCGCAGGGCGGACCTGCCCGTCTCGACGATCTCGTAGCAACGCCATGTGCCCGTACCGTCGGCGGCCGTGACGCGTTCGCCCACCTGCAGCCGCCGGACCTGCCGCAGATGCCGGCCGTCGTCCCCACCGATGTCGCAGCGCTCCGCCAGCTCATCGACGAAGACGTGCGCGATCGCGTCGACGTCTGCGGGATGCTCCGGCCCGCGGCTCACGGCTTGAACGCGGAGCGGATGCGCGAGAAGAGCCCCTCCTGCGGAGGGGTCACATTCTCTCCGCGCGAGGCCGCGAACTGCGCGAGCAGCTCGGCCTCTTCCGCGCTGAGGCGCGTGGGGACGTCCACATGCACCTCCACGACGAGATCCCCCCGGCGACCGCTCCGCAACGACGGTGCGCCGAGCCCGCGCAGCCGCAACTGCGCGCCGTGCTGCGTGCCGTGGGGAATCTCGAGCTTCATCGGGCCGTCGAGCGTGTCGAGGTCGAGGGGCGTTCCGAGCGCGGCCTGCACCATCGAGATGCGCAGCTCACGCCACAGCTCGTCGCCGCGGCGCTGCAGCGTGCCGTGCGGGGCGACGTGCACCCAGACATACAGGTCGCCCGCAGGTCCGCTGCGTGGACCTGCCGGACCACGACCGGCCAGGCGGAGGCGCTGACCCTCATCGATGCCCTGCGGGACCTCGACGTCGATCGAACGCGAACCTTCGACCCGTCCCGCGCCACGGCACACCTCGCAGGGATTCGGGATGGCCTGGCCCGTTCCCCCGCAGACCGTGCACGGCGTCGCGGTCATGAGCTGGCCCAGCAGCGAGCGGCGCACTTGACGGACTTCGCCGGTTCCGTCGCACGTCTCGCAGCGCTCCGGGTGCGTGCCCGGCGCGCAGCCGGACCCGCCGCATTGCTCGCAGTCGATCGGCATCCGCAGGTCCAGGGTCTTGCGCGCGCCGAATACGACTTCGTCGAGGGTGAGCTCGAGCGCGATCTCGGCATCGGGGCCCTGCATCGGTTCGGCGTGGCCGCGCGAACGCGTGCCGCCGCCGAAGACATCGCTGTTGAAGAACGCGTCGAACAGGTCGTTCAGACCGAACTGACCCGCGCCGAACGACGAGCCCGCACCCGCTCCCGCGCTCGCCCCTTCGGGGCCGAACATGTCGTACCGGCGGCGGCGCTCGGGGTCGCGCAGCGTCTCGTACGCCTCGTTGAGCTCCTTGAAGCGCTCTACGGCCTGTGGATCGTCCCGGTTGGCGTCGGGGTGGTGCTGGCGAGCGAGCGCGCGGAACGCCTTCTTGATCTCGTCCTCCGTCGCGTGCGGGGACACGCCGAGGATCTCGTAATAGTCCCTGCTCATTCCACGGCTCATCGCGAGAGTTGCCGACCGAGTTGTTGCGACACGGTGACCACCGCTGCCTGGGCTTTCCGATAGTCCATGCGTGTCGGTCCGAGCACGCCGATCGATCCGGCGATCTCTCCCTCAACAAGGTACGGCGCGAGCACCAGCGAACACTCGAGCAAGTCCGCGCGCTCGTTCTCGGATCCGATACGGATCGTGAGGCCGGGACCGAGCAGCTCGCGCAACAATGTCGCGAGCACCACGTGCTGCTCGAGAAGCTCGAGGAGACGAGCCGTGCTGGTCGTGACGAAGGCGTCGTGCTCGGCTGCGAGCCGGCTCGCACCGCCGACGTACAACAGCTCGCTCTGGTGCTGTTCGACGTGCGCACGCAGCGCCTCGGACGCCGCGCGCACCAGGGCATCGGCCGGGTCAGTACCGCGGACGTCGGGGAGCGCGGTCACGAGGTCGAGGAGGCGCCTCCCGTCGAGGTGCCGGGCGAGGCGGCCACTGGCGACGGCCACATCGTCCTCGCCGACGTCTTCCTCCAGGTGCACGACCTCCTTCTCGACCGAGCCGTTCGAGAGCACGACGACCGTCAGCAGGACGCGTGGCTGGAGCTGGACGAGATGCGCGGCGCGGACGACGACTGCCTGTGATTCCGGGCCGACGACGACCGCCGCATGCGCGGTGACACGCGCGAGCAGCAGGCTCGTCTCCGAGAGCAGCTCGTCCATGGCCATGGTGGCGCTCGTGAAGAACTCCGCGATCCGGCGTCGCTCGGGGGCCGCGAGCTGCGCCGCGCCCGCAAGCTGGTCGACGTAGTAGCGGTATCCCCGGTCTGTCGGCACCCGCCCGGCCGAGGTGTGCGGCTGGGTGATGTACCCCTCGCGTTCCAGCACCGACATCTCGTTGCGGACGGTCGCCGCGGAGACCCCGAGGCCGGTCGTCTGCGTCACGGTCTGCGACCCGACGGGCTGCGCGGTCTCCACGTATTGCTCGACGATCGCCCGGAGGATCGCCGCCTTACGCTCGTCCAGATCCGTCATCGCTGCCTGCTCACCCCTGCGGCGCGTCCGCCGACACTTAGCACTCAATCGTATCGAGTGCCAGCATGGTCGGCGGTCGGACGGCAGGCCGCGCCCGCGAGCAGCAGGCGCGCAGTGATGTCGGACGCCAGCAGGCGGCCTCGCCGAGTGAGGACCACGCGCCCCTCTTCCTGGTGACACATGCCGGCCGCCGACAGGTCGGCGACACACGGCCCCGCGGCGGCCGCAGGGCGCGCACCCGCGCGCGTGCGCAGCGCGAGGGAGAACGCCTCCTCCGCCCGGTGCTCGGGCGACAGCTGTTCACCGCCCGCTTCCGGCGACGCACCCCGTCGAATCGCTGCCACATAGCGCTCGGGCGTGCGAACGTTCCACCACCGCCGACCACGCGTGTGGCCGTGCGCCGCGCAGCCGATGCCGAGGTACTCCCCACCGTGCCAGTACAGGAGATTGTGGCGGCACGCTTGTCCCGGTCGTGCCCAGTTCGACACCTCGTACCAGTCGAAGCCTGCGGCCGTCAGCAGATCGTCTGCCAGCGCGTAGGCATCGGCCTGGAGGTCGTCGTCCGGCGCGGGCCGGTTGCCGGCCGCGACCTGCCGCCCCAGCTCGGTCGCCGGCTCGACGGTGAGCGCATACGCACTCACGTGGTCGACACCGAGCGCAAGGACACCTTCGAGCGAACGGCGCCAGTCGGCGAGTGATTCACCGTCCGTGCCGTAGATCAGGTCGACACTCACCCGCGCGAATCCGGCGTCCCTCGCCATCCGGATCGCGCGATCGACGTTGGCGGGGTCGTGCGTGCGACCGAGACGCTCGAGCACGTGTGGGACCATCGACTGCACACCGAAGCTCAGCCGGTTGACACCTGCGCGCGCGTAGGTCGCGAGCTTGTGCGCATCGACGCTGTCGGGGTTGCACTCGACGGTGACTTCGGCGTCGGGCGCGCGATCGATCGCGTCGAGCAGGCGCGCGAGGTGCTCGGGAGCGAGCAACGACGGCGTGCCACCCCCGAAGAACACACTCGTCGCCGTCCGGCGGGTGTCCGCCTGCCGGCGCGCGAGATCCGTGATGCACGCGTCGACGTAGTCGTCGATCAGGTGGCCTCGATCGGTCCAGGTCGCGAAATCGCAGTAGTCACAGCGGTGCGCGCAGAAGGGAATGTGGACGTAGACACCGAAGCTCACCGCGCCCATTCTCGCGCGCGCCCCTGCGGCATCCCGTCTCTCATGTCACCGTTGCACTGGCGTACATCGGCTGCGTCGACGACACGACACCCGGCGTCTTCTCGACGGTGAGCCCGAAGCCGCGCACCACACCGCTGATGTGGAAGCCGACCGTGCGCGGCGAACGCCCGAGCACACCGGCCGAGATCGCGATCGGCTGACGGCCCGTGCCGCTGAGCGCCCACAGCTGATACGTCCGGTCGGCGGGGAGCGGCTTCATCCCGTCGTTCCGCAGGTAGCCGGTGCCGTCGGGCAGCAGGACGATGCGTGCGACCTCGACGCCGTTTGCCGGCGCGAGCGCGACCTCCCGTGCGCCTGTTTGGCTCGCGGCCTTGTCGAACGCCGACGCGAGGTTGCCCGGGGGGCTCGTGTCGCGCGCCCGGAGCGCGACGACCTCGGCAGCCAGCACCACGATGGCGACTGCCGCGACGGCCGCGAGTGCGCGCATGACGCGCGGCGAGAGGAGTCGACGTCGTCGCGACTCCAATGTGGCCAGCACGCGCGGCTCGTCCGCGAGACGTGACGAGATGCGATCCCACACCTCCGCCGGTGCGGCCAGGTCGGCCGCCGGCGCAAGGGCGAGCGATGCGGCGCTCTCGCGCAGTTCGTCGACCTCGCCCCGAGCAAGTGGATTGAGTGCGAGATATTCGTCGACGCGAGCGCGCTCGTCCGGGTCCACCGCATCGAGCGCGTAGGCACCGAGCAGCGCGTCGAGCTCCGGGTCGTTCGGGCCGGGACCGTTGAGCGGCGGGGGGTTCATCACCTCACCCCTTCGTCGATGAGCGCGGCGCGCAGGCGCAACAACCCGGATCGGATACGGCTCTTCACGGTGCCCTCCGGCTGTTCGAGCAGTGCCGCAACCTCCCGGTAGGTGTGTCCGCCGAAGTAGGCAAGCTCGATCGCCTGCCGTTCACCCTCCGAGAGTGACGCGAGCGCCCGGCGCACCGCTTCGCTCTCGGTGAGCGCGAGCACCGCACGCTCGAGGTCGTCGTCTATCGTCGGGCTCCGGAACGCGTCGCGTTCCTCCCGTGCGCGCCGCGCGGTGTCGGCGCGGAGCAGGTCCACGGCCTTCCCGTGCACTTGCGCGCAGAGCCACGCCCGCATCGACCCGCGGTCGGGATCGAATCGCGACGGTTCGTGCCACAGCCGGAGAAAGACTTCCTGCACCACCTCTTCGGCCAGAACGCGATCGGCGAGCACGCGCCGGGCGAGCGCCAGGCATGGTCCCCCGTGCCTGGTGTACAGCTGGGCGAGGGCGAGCTCGTCACCGTCGAACACCGCGCGCGCGAGCGCATCGTCGGCCGCCGCGCGGAGCTGCGCGTCCGACATCCCGACGGGGCCTCGCGGCGCGCCTCGCACTACGGGTGTTCGGAGCCGGTGTCGATGATGGATGACGTAGGTTCTCCTTCGTGGGCGAGGGAAGTGGAGCCGGTGCCGCCTTGCGTGCCTTCATCGCGCAGCACGCGCCCGGCGGGGTGTACCCGCCGGATTGGAATCGCCGCCTCGCGGAGGCCGGGTACGCGGTGCCTCACTGGCCGCGCCCCTGGGGGCTCGACGCGTCCCCTGCCGAGCAGCTCGAGATCGACGAGGTCGTGCGCGAGCTGCGGGTCCCGCGTCCGATGAACCCGATCGGCATCGGCTGGGCCGGCCCCACGCTTCTCGTGGCGGGCACCGACGAACAGCGGGCGCGGTGGCTTCCCGGAATCCTCGACGGCACGCAGATCTGGTGCCAGCTGTTCAGTGAGCCGGCAGCCGGGAGCGACCTCGCGAGTCTCCAGACCCGAGCGGTCCGAGACGGTGACGAGTACGTCGTGAACGGTCAGAAGGTCTGGACGACCCTCGCGCACATCGCGCGTTTCGGCATCCTGCTCGCCCGTACCGACCCGGACGCCGAGCAGCATCTGGGCGTCACGTACTTCGTCGTCGACATGCAGACTCCCGGCATCGAGGTGCGGCCGCTCGTCCAGATGACCGGCACGCACGAGTTCAACGAGGTGTTCCTCACCGACGTACGGGTGCCCGCGGCGAACGTGGTGGGGATCGAGCACGACGGCTGGCGGCTCGCGAAGGTGACGCTCGGCAACGAGCGGGTGTCCTTGTCGGGCGAGGGCGCGCTGTGGGGACGTGGACCGACGGCCGCCGACGTCGTCGCACTCGTACGCGACCATGGCGGGACGAGTGATGCGATCCTCCGGCAACGGGTGGCGCGGCTGTACATCGAGGCGGAGCTGTTGCGGCTCATACGGCTGCGCACGGTGTCGGCGCGGGTGCGCGGCCTTCAGCCCGGTCCCGAAGCGTCGGTCCGCAAGGCGCTCTCCGACGAGCACGGGCAGCACGTGATGGCGATGGCGAAGGAGCTGACCGGTACCTACGGCCTGCTCGACGACCGCGGCCCGTACGGCGACCCCGATGGTGGCGAATGGCACTACGGGTATCTCTATTCGCGTGCGCTCACGATCGGCGGTGGGACGAGCGAGGTGCAACGCAACATCTTGGGAGAGAAAGTGCTCGGGCTGCCGCGCGATGCCTGACGCGACCGTCGCCGAGCTGAGCGAGCCGCTCGCTGCGTGGCTGCGGTCGGACGCGCACGACGTCGACGACGCGGTCGACGGCTGGACCGGCGACCTCCCGATCGGGCAGGTGCGCTGCCATCCGGACCTCGCCGAACGTCTGACCCAGATTGCGCGCCCTGTCCGCGGCACGCGCCGTGTGTGGGTCGACGGCTGCCCGGTCGTGCACCACCCGTCGGGCGCCCCGATCGCGTGCGCGACCGGCACGAGCCGTCTCGTCGTCCGATCGGGGCTCCCGCCCGGAGCCCTTCTCTCCCCGTGGCACACCCCGGGACTCGACCCTGCATGGACCGACCTCGACCCGTGGGCCGCCGACATCACGTTCGCCCGCTCCGTCGAGTTGCTCCGCACACACGTGCGGCGTGCCTATGACCTCGCGGAGGCGGGCGTATGGCGCTGACGTGGGTCTCCTGGAACGCGGCGACCGAGGCGAGTGCCGTCGTCGGGACGGTCGGCCTCGTGGGACGCGCAGCGACGCGTCAGTGGCTCGCAGGCGTCGCGGCGTTTGCTCGCGAGCTTGCGATCGTGCTCGTGCTCTACGCGATGTGGCGCGTCGTCGGCACGGTGTCTGTGCTGAAGGTCGACGGCGCGATCCGCGCCGGCGAGCACATCTGGGACCTCGAGCGCGCGCTCCACCTTCCGAACGAGCACGGCTTGCAGCATCTGTTCCTGAAGAACGACCAGCTCATCCAGGCGTGCAACGTCTACTACGCGAGCGTGCACATTCCCGCGATGCTGGTGTTCCTGCCGTGGCTCTGGTTCCGCCACCGCGACAAGTACCCGCCGGTACGCAACGTCATCGCGCTCAGCACGCTGTGGTGCCTCGTGATCCAACTCATCCCCGTCGCGCCACCACGGTTGGTCCCGTCGCTGCACGTCCTCGACACGCCCGCGCTCTTCGGACAGACGGTGTACCCGTCGTTCGGGAAGGACGGCCCCGCCCAGCTGTCCGCGATGCCGTCGGTGCACGTCGCATGGGCGTGCATCATCGGCGTCGTTGTCGTGCTCGCGAGCACCGGCAGATGGCGGTGGTTCGCGCTCGCCCATCCCGTCATCAC
>DASQHW010000189.1:0-2485 GCA_035631895.1 Acidimicrobiia bacterium
GCCGCCACGGCCGAGCTCATAGGCCGTGGCGGCGCCGACCAATCCGCCGCCGACGACGATTGCGTCGTAGCGAATGGTCGCCTCTTTGCCTATGACTCCGAGGAGCGACGTCGCCGCGGTGCCAGTACCGCAGCCGCGCCACCGAGGAGGAGTGCGACGCCGACGACGAGCAGGGGCAGGCTCGACCCTCCCGTGAACGGCAATGACGACGTGCTCGTGCCTTTGACCGCGCTCGTCGTCGAGGGCATCGATGCCGTCTCCGGGCTCACGCTGATCGACGTGCTCGTCGACTCGCCGGCAACGCTGACCGGCACCGACGTCGAAGTCTTGATCGAGGTCGAAGTCGTGGCCTTCTCCCCGCCCGTGGTGACCGTGACCGGCACCGACGTCGAGGTCGACGTCTTCTGCGAGGTCGTGGCCGGGCTCACCGAGGACGTCGAGGTCGAGTGCGTGCCGCAGGTCACCGGGAACGACCCGTGGTCGTGGTTGTCCTTGTCGTCGAAGCGCCAGGTCACGTCGACGACGACGTCGGCGCTTTCCCCCTGCAGCTTCGACGTCAGGCTCGTGATGTCGACGTGCTTCGGCGGCGTGGTGTCGGTGACGGAGACGTCGGCCGACGTCGAGCCGGCGGATCCGACCTGGATGGCGATGTGCACCGGCGTCGGGCCGGGTGGGAAGTCGGCGAAGGTGACGACGACCTCGGTGCAGTTCGCGGTCATGCCACTGATCCGATGCGCGGACGCGGGGACCGCGAGTGCGACCAGCGCCGCGCTCATCAGCACGGTGCCCGTCACGATCGCGACGGCCCACCGTCGCCGCCGCGCGCGTCTCAGTCCAGCCATCTTCTCCATTGCTGCCTCCGCCGATGTTCGATCCTCAAAAGGACCCCACCCCCTGCGATCGCAACGCTACGCGCCGCGGAGCGCGCGATGGATGATGCTCCCAGCCCGGAATAACGCAAGTTAGTACTTGCGTTATTGCCGGGCGCGAGACATACTCCTGAGAGACCCGACCGAGTCTTCGAAGGGACCGCACGGGAAGGAGCCAGCCATGCCGGTCGCTCTCATCACCGGCGCATCGCGGGGGCTCGGACTTGCGATCGCGCGTGACCTCGCCGCCGACGGATGGGCCCTCGTCATCGACGCCCGCGGCACTGAAGGACTGAATGCGGCCGTCGCCGAGCTCTCGCGCGTCACGAATGTTGCCGCGTTCGCGGGCGACGTGGCCGACGACGCGCACCGCGAGAAGCTGATCGATGCCGCCGCTGCCGTGGGCGGGGTCGATCTCCTCGTCAACAACGCCAGCGTGCTGGGACCGTCGCCACAGCCCCGTCTCGCCGACTATCCGCTCGAGGTTCTCGCGCACGTCTATGACGTCAACGTGATCGCGCCGGTCGCGCTCGCGCAGCGGGCCCTCCCCCAGCTGCGCGGGCGCAACGGGACGATCGTGAACATCACGTCCGACGCGGGTGTGGAACCCTACGACGGGTGGGGCGGGTACGGATCCTCGAAGGCCGCGCTGGAGCAGGTCGGCAAGATCCTCGGCGCCGAGGAACCGGACGTCCGCGTGTACACGTTCGATCCCGGCGACATGCGCACACAGATGCACCAAGAGGCGTTCCCCGGCGAAGACATCTCCGATCGCCCAGAGCCTGAGACCGTGATCCCGGCGTTGCGCCGGCTCCTGCGAGACCGACCGCCGAGCGGCCGCTACCGCGCGGCGGACCTCACGCCGGTCACGCCGTGACTGCCGTGCCCCTGCTCGTCCGCGAGGCCACCGAGCCGCCCGAGGCGCGCGGCATCACCCGCGACGCGGTCCGGATGATGGTGGCGTACCGCGAGAGCTTGCGGCTCGTGCACGCCCACGCCCACGACCTGCCGCAGTTCCTCGACGAGGGCGACCTCGTCGTCGTGAACACCTCGGGCACACTCGCCGCCGCGGTCGACGCGCTGGGCGACGACGGCACTCCCCTCGTCGTCCATCTCTCCCAACGGCTGCCCGCCGACCTGTGGTTGGTCGAGCTCAGGCGACCGGACGGTCGGGCGACCGTGCCGTGGTCCGACGAACCCCCGGGCCGCTCGCTGCGACTCGTGGGCGGCGGCATCGTGCAGCTCGCGACGCGATTCGAGTCCTCCACGAGGCTCTGGGTCGCGACACTCGACCTGCCCCAACCACTGCTCACCTACCTCGCGCTCCACGGCCGCCCGATCCGCTACGGCTATGTCACCCGCGATTGGCCGCTGGACACCTACCAGAACGTGTACGCGCGCGAACCCGGGAGCGCGGAGATGCCGAGCGCGGGACGGCCCTTCACAGCCGAGCTGGTGACTCGACTCGTGGCGAAGGGCATCGGCGTGACCCCGCTCGTGCTGCACACGGGGGTCTCGTCACTGGAAGCCAACGAGCGTCCGTACCCCGAGTGGTACCGCGGGCCGCCGCCCACCGCGGCGCGCATCAACGAAACGCGCCGGTCGGGCGGCCGCGT
>DASQHW010000190.1:0-7715 GCA_035631895.1 Acidimicrobiia bacterium
GAAGTCCACCTCGACGGCGATGTCCGGAATCGCGCGCACGAGGTCGGCCAGGAAGATCAGTGCGCCCTTGAGCACCCCCACGAGCACGACACCGTCGGGATGATCCTCGGCGATCTCCTGACCGAGTCGCCGCACGTGCCGAGCGATCGACGCCTGATCGAGGAGGACGTTCACTCGCGGAACGTGCGGCGCACCGCCTGGCGCAACAGCGCCGTGCGCAGCCGCCGCCCGAGGCCCGCCAGCTCGCCGAGCGTCTCGGTCGTGCGCGCCTGCGCCTCGGGGTTCCGCTGGCGGCGATACGGCAGCAGCACCTGCTCGAACAGGCTCGCCTCCCGGTCGGAGAACGCGCGGTACATGCGGAGGTGCCGCGGCTCGATCCCGTGCTGCATGAACGCGCCGCACACGCGGGCGACTGCGAGCGCGTCGTCGTCGAACAGCACGCGGTCGCCGGCGGCACTGCCGGGCGCGACGAGGCCGAACTCCTCGAGCCGCCCGATGTCGTCCTCGGTCAGGCCGGCGGCACGGGCGAGCTCGCTGCGCGTGAGGCTCACGCCGGTCTGGGCGGCCGCCAGGTCGTCGGGGCCTTCGTCGTCGCGCACTTCGGCCGCAACCGAGCGCGCCTCGGCATCCTGGGCGGCACGTCGGGTCTCTTCGAACAGCGCGTCGACGGTCTTGGCGTCGAGCAAACGGCCCTGGGCGTCCGTCGGCGCCGCGTCGGCAGTACCTGCGGTGAACCCGCCGTCCTTGTCGATCTCGTCGAGGCGCTCCTTGATGACCTTCAGCGGCAGGAAGTGCTCGCGCTGCTGCCGCAGGATGAAGCGCAGGCGCTCGACGTCCGCCGGATAGAACTTCCGGTAGCCGGAGGGGGTTCGTTCGGGATCGACGAGCCCCTGGCTCTCGAGGAAGCGGATCTTGGAGATCGTGATGTCGGGGAACTCGTCGCGCAGCTGATTGAGGACGTCGCCGATCGACGAGTGGGCGCGTTTCGCCACGCGCTTCAGCCTTCCCGCTCGCCGCCGACGACGAAGCTCAGGCGGTACCGACCGATCTGCACCTCGTCGCCGTACTTCAACCGCGCCGCGTCGACGCGCTCCCTGTTGACGTACGTGCCGTTCAGCGACCCCACGTCGCGCAGCACATATCCGCCCTCCGCGCGATCGATGACGACGTGACGGCGGGACACCGTGATGTCGTCGAGGAAGATGTCGGAGTCGGGATGGCGACCGATCGAGGTCGACGGCGACTCGAGGCGGTAGGACGACCCCATCTCGGGCCCGTGCCGCACCACGAGGAGCCCGACGCCCGGAGCGAGACCGTCGATGTAGTGCTCGAGCTCGTCCTCGGTGTCCGCCGCCTCCACGGCCGAGAGCGTGAGCGTCGCCGCGTTCTCGTCGCCGCCCACAGCGGCGAGCGCCGCACCGCACGACGAGCAGAACCTGGCGTCGTCGGGGTTCTTGTGGCCGCAGCGCGCGCAGAGCACGATGAGGGATCGTACCGGTGAGCCCCGGATGTCCACAATGCGCCTCGACCTCAACCAAAGCGTGAAGGTCGAGGGTCGCGGGATCAGCTCTCGACGAGCCGGCGATACCCCGAGGCGTCGAGCAGGGCGTCGATCTCCGAGGGGTCGGCACAGCGCACCTCGAACATCCATCCCTCGCCGTAGGGATCCCGGTTCACCAGCTCCGGCTGCTCGGCGAGGGCGTCGTTGACGCTCTGCACGACGCCGGTCAGCGGCGCATAGATGTCGGAGACGGACTTCGTCGACTCGATCTCGCTCACGCTCGCGCCCGCGACCACGTCGAGACCGACGTCGGGGAGCTGCACGAACACGACGTCGCCGAGGCTGTCCTGTGCGAAGTCGGTGATCCCGATGCGCGCGGTGTCACCGGCGAGTCGGACCCACTCGTGCTCGCGGCTGTACCGCAGTTCTTCGGGGATGTTCATGCGGCAGATCGTATGCACCGGGCGACGGCGCGGGCGGCCCGGCGCCGGATCGAGCTATCCGCTGAGCTCGGCGACGTGGCCGGCATGGATCGAGACGAGGCGACGGGCCTCGACGTCGGTCGTGCCTTCGGCCCAGATGTGTGTGATCGCGAGCTCCGGGTCCGGGAGCACGAGCGCCCACCCGTCCGGATACACGATCTTCACGCCGTCGACGAGCACGGTCGACTGGTCCTTGGCGTGCTCCATGACGCCGCGCATGACCGTGCCTTTGCGCTCCCACGGCGTGGGCACGGTGTCGTGGGCGACATGAGTCTCCGGCACTTCGCCCACCAAAGCCGACAGCGGGCGCGCGGCCTCGGCGAGAAGCTCCAGGAGATGGACGAGGGTGCCTGCCGCGTCATAGGCGGGCAGGAACTCCGGCCAGATGAATCCGCCTTCCTGCGACGCCGCGAACGCGACGCCCGAGCTGCCTGCGACCTCCATGAGGTGCGCGGCGGAGAGCTTCGTCCACACGATCGGCGACCCGCACGCGTCCGCGAGCCGCTCGGCTTCACGGCTCACGGACACGGGCAGTGCGAGCCCGGCACCCGGTCGGTGCCGGCTGACGAGCTTCACGAGCACGAGCAACGCCTGGTCCGCGGAGAGGGGCACGCCCTGGTCGTCGATGATGGTCGCGGTCTCGCCGTCGGGATCGAACACGTACCCGAGGTCGGAACCCGACGTGCGCACGAGATCGCCGATGACCTTGATGCGTTGCTCGACGTCCTCGGCCGTTGCCGACGCGCCGGTCGTCGTCGCGTACGGGTTGACGGCCAGCACGGTCGCGCCGATCTTGGCGAGCACGTTCGGCATCACCATCGACGCCGCGCCGAACGAGTAGTCGAGCACGACCTTGAACGCACGATCGCGGAGGCGACCGGCATCCACACTCGATTCGAGCGCCGCGGTGTAGAACTCGATCGCGCGCGGAGGGAACACGATGTCGCCGATGTCCGCCGCGAATGCCCGGCGAAAGTCCTCACGGTAGAGCAGCCGTTCGATCTTGCGCTGTGCGCCCTCGTCGATGTCGGCGCCGTCCTCACCCATGAACCGGATCTCGACGCTGTCGGGGTCGCCCGGCGCGAGCCGCACGCTGATACCGCCCTGTGCCCGCTGGCTGCGCACCTGGAAACGCGTGAGCGGCACGGTCGCGAGCTCGAGGTCCATCACGTGGACGCCGCTGAGGTTGAGCCCGGCGATCAGCGCGCGCTTCAGAGCACGTGCCGAACGGCTGGTGTCGCGGCTCGTGCACACGACTGAGCCCTTCTTCAACGCCGTGCCGTACGCCATGGCGAGCCGTACGGCGACCTCGGCGTTGACGTCGACGTTGGCGAGCCCGCGCACCCCGCGACGGCCGAACAACGTGCGCGCACCCTTGCTCTCCCACACGATGGAGGACGTGACGAGCGCGCCTGCCTCGACCGTCTTGAACGGATAGATCTTGACCGAGGGGTTGATGATCGCGTGCTCGCCGACGAAGCACTCGTCGCCGACCACCACGTTCTCCTCGATGCGAGCGCCCTCCCGCACGTCACTCGAACGCCCGATGACGGCTCCGCGCACCCGTGTGCCGGGCCCCATGTAGACATGGTCGTGCACGACGCAGCGTTCCAGCTCGGCGTCGTGCTTCACGACGACGTCGGCACCGAGCACGGTGTAGGGCCGAAGGACCGCACCACCCTCTATCCGGGAGTTGTCGCCGATGAGCACCGGGCCGTGCACCTGCGCATCCGGTGAGACGTCCGCGCCTTCTCCGAGCCACACGCCGTCGCGCACTTCGAAGCCGGGGATCTCGAGGTGCACCCGGCCGTCGAGGATGTCGTCGTGCGCGCGTCGATACGCCTCGAGCGTGCCGACGTCCTCCCAGTACCCCTCGACGACGTGACCGACCAGCTTCAGTCCGCGGTCCAGGACCGCGGGAAAGACGTCGCTCGAGAAGTCGACGACCTCGTTCTCGGGGATGAAGTCGAAGATCTCCGGTTCGAGCACGTAGATGTTGGTGTTGATGGTGTCGGAGAACACCTCTCCCCACGTCGGCTTCTCCAGGAAGCGCTCGATCGTGCCGTCCTCGCGGGTGATGACGATGCCGAACTCCACCGGGTTCTCGACGCGCTTCAGTGCGATCGACCCGAACGCCTCGCTGGCCTTGTGCGCCTTCATCACCTCGCCGAAGTCGATGTCCGTCAGCGCGTCGCCGGCCACGACGAGGAACGTCTCGTCGAGCTCCTCCATGGCGTTGCGTACCGACCCCGCGGTGCCGAGCGGTGACTCCTCGGTCGCGTAACGCATACGGACACCGAAATCCGAGCCGTCGCCGAAGTAGTTGCGAATGTGGTTCGCGAGAAACGCCACCGTCACGACGATGTCGTCGAACCCGTGTTCCGCGAGCAGGCGGACGATGTGCTCCATCATCGGCGCGTTCGCGATGGGCATCATCGGCTTCGGCTGATTGCTCGTGAGGGGCCGGAGCCGGGTGCCTTCTCCCCCGGCGAGGATCACCGCCTTCATGCACGAACCTCCTCGGCCACACGGGCCTGTCGTCCTTCACGCAACGCGGCGCGAGCGGCCGGGACGTACCGCACTGCCGCGACATACCCCAACGCGATCCCTCCGATCGCAAACAACCAACCGAGCACGTCGAAGAGCGTCCGGACGGAGGGCGCGGCGTCGGCGAGGAGGAACATCGGCAGCGCGAACATCAGGGCCAGTGTGCCTGCCTTGCCCGCCCACACCACGTCGATGCGCCGCGCACCGGCGACGCCGAGCGCGACCGTCGCGATTGCGATGAGCAGCTCCCGCGCGAGGACGACCCAGATCATGACGTTGATCGCGGTGCCGAGATCCTCGCGGAGGAGTGCCACGGAGGCTGCGACGAGCAACACGCGGTCTGCCGTCGGATCGAGGATCTTGCCGAGCTCGCTGCCCTGATCGAAATGGCGCGCGATGTAGCCGTCCACCCAGTCCGACGCGCCGAGTGCCGCAAGCAGCACGGCGGCGCCCCGCCGCGCCGGTTCCGGCTTCCACAGCATCCAGAGGAACACCGGAACCAGCAGCAACCGGACGACGGAGATGGCGTTCGGCACCGTCCATATGCGCTGCTTGTCGGGTCGCGCTCGCTGTGTGCCATCCGTTGCGCCATCGGCCATCCGTTCCAGCGTACGGGCTAATGACCGGTCGTGCCGCCCTCCGCACGGGGGTCCGAGCCGGCTCGGTAACCCGGCGAGCAACGCTCGATCGCGTGTGCGATGCCCGGACCGTGGCGGTATCCCCGGACGACGTCGATCTCATGACCGCGACGACGCAAGGTGTCGAACCACGATGGGTCGAAGTGATCCTCCATGGCCACGCGCCCGCTCGCCGGATCGACCGTGAACCGCGGCGCGCTGATCGCGCGTTGCGGATCGTCGCCGTCGACGAGCACCCGCACCATCAGTTGCGTGTGCGTCTGTGCCTGACCGTGGCCACCCTCGGTGCCGAACACGAGCCACGGCGACCCGTCACGCAGCGCCATCGCGGGGATCAGCGTGTGCAACGGCATCTTCCCCGGGCCGATGCCGTTCGGGTGGTTGTCGTCCAGGACGAAGGCCGATCCGCGGTTGTGCAGGTTCAACCCCCACTCCCCCACCCGAAGGCCCGAACCTGCTGCCGTGAAGTTCGACTGGATGAGGCTGACCATCATCCCGTCGCGGTCGGCGGTGCACATGTAGATCGTCCCGCCGTCCGGCGCCCGGTGCGGCGCGAAATGCTGAGCCGTGCCCGGCTCGATGCCGGCGCGGCGGTCGGTGATCCAGTCGTCGGCGAGCAGCGTCTCCGGTGCGACGCGCATCGCGTCCGGATCGCCGAGGTACTCCGCGCGATCCGCGAGCGCGCACTTCACCGCTTCGATCAGCAGGTGCTCGCGATCGGGACCGTCGGCGCCGAGATCGAAGCCGTCGACGATACGCAGGGCCTCGAGCGCCGTCATGCCCTGGGTGGGTGGCGGCATCTCGAGAATGTCCGCGCCGCGTACGTGCGCGCGCAGCGGTTCGACCCACGCGCCTTCATGGGCAGCGATGTCGGCTTCGGTCATGAACCCGCCCGCCTCTTGGATGCGCGCGGCGATCGCCGCCCCGATCGGCCCGCGGTAGTACGCGTCCGGCCCGTCCGCCGAGAGCGTGACGATCGTGCGCGCCAGCTCCGGCTGGCGGATCCACGAGCCCGCTTGCACGTCGCCGTAATACGCGGCGAAGTCGTGGAGACCGAAGTGCGCGAAGAGCTGCCCCGTGTGCGCGAAGAACCACGCGCCCCGCTTGGTCACCGGAAAGCCTTCTTCGGCGTACGCGAGCGCGCGTGCGGCCACCTCGCCGAAGCTGCGCGTGCCCCACTTCGACAACATCGTGAACCAGCCGTCGACCGCCGCCGGCACGGTGACCGGGTGCGGTCCGAACACGGGCATCTGGTCGTCGCCCGAGTGCTCGCGCACGGCGGCCGCAGTCGATCCCGACGGTGCCCGGCCGACGCCCCGGTACGCGTTGACGCGGCCGTCCCAGACCATCGTCAGCAGATCCCCCCCGAAACCGCACATGTACGGCGTCACGACGGCGAGCACGAGATTCGCCGCGAGCGCGGCGTCGACCGCATTGCCGCCGTCACCCAGCATCGCGGCGCCCGCGGCGGACGCGAGATAGTGCGGCGTCGCGACCACGCCGTTCGGATACGCCCGCGCCTCTTGCAGCCACACGCTCATGGGTCCGACCCTAGGTCGATAGATTCCCGCCATGGAGTTCAATCTTGCGGACGTGTTCGAGATCGTCGCCGCCGCCGTGCCGGACCGGACGGCGTTGATCGCCGGCGACCGCACGCTCACGTTCTCGGAGCTCGACGAGCGCGCGAACCGGCTCGCGCACTACCTGCGCGATGTCGGCGTGCGACCCGGTCAGCACGTCGGCGTGTACGCCTACAACCGTTCCGAGTGGGTCGAGTCGATGTTCGGCTGCTACAAGGCCCGCGCGGTGCCGATCAACGTCAACTATCGCTACGTCGTCGACGAGGTGCGGTACTTGTTCGACAACGCCGACCTCGTCGCCCTCATCTACGAGGCAGAGTTCGGTCCACATGTCGCGTCCGTCCTCCCGGGGACGCCGAAGCTGCAGCACCTCCTGCAACTCGACGATGGGTCGGGCACGGTCACCGAAGGGCTCGAGGCTGTCGAGTACGAGCACGCCTTGGAATCCGCGTCGCCCACCCAGGACGGGCTGCATCCTCGCTCGCCCGACGACCTGTACATCCTCTACACGGGTGGCACCACGGGAATGCCCAAGGGCGTGATGTGGCGGCAAGAGGACATCTTCTTCGCGGCGATGGGTGGTGGCAACTACGGCGGTCCGGGTGTGGCCACTCCCGAAGAAGTTGCCGACCATGTCTCGGAGTCGCCGGGCGTGAGCCTCGCGCTCGCACCGCTGATGCACGGCAACGCGCAGTGGACGATGTCCATCGCGCTCTTCGGCGGGAACACCGTCGTGTTGAACACGAGCCATCGATTCGACGCGAACGAGATCTGGGACCTCGTCGAGCACAACAATGTGAACGTCATCTCGCTCGTCGGTGACGCGATGGCGCGTCCTCTCGTCGACGCGCTCGCGCACAGGCCCGCGCCACCGAGCCTCTTCGCCGTGGTGTCCGGTGGCGCGATCCTCTCGCCGGCGATCAAGGCGGAGTTGAACGAGCGGGCACCGAGCATCGGCGTCATCGAC
>DASQHW010000191.1:0-5987 GCA_035631895.1 Acidimicrobiia bacterium
GAACACGGCGAGCAACCCACCCGCACGCCAAGCGGTGTAGCCACCCACCGTCACGAGGTCGTGGCCGGCGCCGTAGAGCATGCGTGCGGCCTTGTTGTCGGCGAAGTTTGCGACGAGCTTCGCGCGGTCTTCGGGATGCGGATAGGTGCTCTTGTAACCCGCGGCGTTCGCCCAGACGACGGCGAAGAACAACGCGCTGAACGACAAGGCGCGCGTGCGCGCGTCGGCAACGACCCGGCGCGCGATCGCGCTACGCGGTCCGGCCATCCGTCGCGCCATAGTGGTGGAGGAACACCTCTTCGAGCGACGGCTCACGCGCCGCGATCGCGACGACACCGTGCCCACACAGGTGGTCGAGAAACAGGCCCACGTTCTCGCTCACCTGGAACCGCATCGCATTCGCACCGAGCGGCGTCGCGGTGATGCCGTCGATCGCGCCGAGGTCCGGCACCTTCCCACCGAAGGTCACGTCGATCGTCTGCGCATGGAGGTGGCGGAGCTGCTCGAGCGTCCCATCGTCGACGAGCCGTCCGTCACGGAGGATCCCGACACGATCACAGAGCGCTTCCACCTCGCTCAGGATGTGCGACGACAGGAAGACGGCCTGCCCTCGCTGCTTCGCCTCGTGCACCGTGTCCCGGAACGCAACCTCCATGAGAGGGTCCAAGCCGCTTGTCGGCTCGTCGAGCACCAAGAGGTCGGCCCGCGTCGAGAATGCGTGCACGAGTTGAATCTTCTGGCGGTTCCCCTTCGAGAGTGCTCGTACCCTCTTGGTCGGGTCCACATTGAAACGATCGATCAGCACTTTTCGGTACGACGTGTCGACGTCGCCGTGCACCCGACCGAGGAACTCGAGCGTCTCCTCCGTGGTGAGCGACGGCCACAGGGCGGGCTCGCCTGCGATGTATCCGACCCGACGATGCGCCGCGACGGGGTCGCGCCACGCGTCGATGCCGAACAATGTCGCCGAACCGGCCGTCGGCCTGTGCAGCCCGAGCACACACCTGATGGTGGTGGTCTTTCCGGAGCCGTTCGGCCCGAGGAACCCGTACACCTCGCCCTCCGAGACGAGCAGGTCGAGACCCTCCAGTGCGAGGGTGCGGCCGTAGCGCTTCGTCAGGCCCTTCGTGACGAGGACGTTTGTCGCCATCGCGAGAGTCTCGCCGATCCTCGTCAGTGCCCCGTGCACGGAGTGAGCGGCGAGGCCTCTCCCTCGTCAGTCCTTCGTGCGCCAGCGGAAGTGCGCGGTGTGGGTCTGGCCGTCGGCCAGCGCCACCTCGAGGTCGCGGCAACCCTTCCAGGTCGGTGTCGTGTCCCACCGGAACCACACCACGCCTTGCTTCGGCTTGGCGTGCAGCACCGCGGCGACTGGCTCGTGCACGCCTAAGACATTCCCCGTCCGGCAGTCGACGGCGACGGAATCCACGGCTTTGACGGCGGTGCTGCCCGCCGGCGTTTCGAAGCGGATCAGCACGCCCTTTTCGGGGGAGCGCATGTTGACGCGGTCGCCCTGCACCGGCGGTCGCCACGCGAACGGGAGCGGCCGGACGTCGATCGATACGGCTGCCTCGACGCATTGTCGACGGTCATTCGTGCACACGACATAGCCGAACGTGTCGACGCCAGTGAACCCGGCGTCGGATCGGTACCGGACGCGATCACCCACGACGTCGGTCGTTCCGTGCGCTGCAGCGCTGGAGATCGTCAACGTTGCGGGCGCCAGGCCGGTGTCGCCGCCACGGTCGTTCCCGAGCACGTCGACGTCGACGGTGCCGAGCGCGGTCACGCTTGCGGCGTCGTTGACCGCCATCGCTGGAGCGCCGCACGACGGAGCGGCGGCCTTCCGGAAGAGGTCGACCATCGGGAAGTCGCTTCCCCCGTTGTTGATCGCGACGATGAGATCCAGGTCGGGGATGATGTGCACGGTCTGGCCGAACAGACCGATCATGCGGAAGCTGCCGTCGCCGTCGAGCCAGAACTGGCCGCCGTAGCCGCTGTAGGCGGGACTCGGCGTGCGCACGAAGTCAACCCAGCTCGATGCAAGGAACTGCTTGTTCTCCCACACACCGTCGCGGAGATAGAGGAGCCCCAGCTTGGCGAAGTTCCTCGTGGTCGTATTGGTCACCCATCCCGACATCCATCGTCCGGACGGGTCGATGCCCGGGGTGACGGGGTTGATGCCGAGCGGATCGAAGAGCCTCTTGTGCAGGTACGCCTTGTAGGTGTCGCCGGAGACATGGGCGGCGTCACCGATGATGCGACCCAGTATCTCGGCGTCGCCGGTCGAGTACTGCCATCTGCTGCCGGGCTTCGCATCGAGCGGTTTGGCGATGACGTACCCGGACTCGTCGGGCGACTCGAGCATCTTGAACACATCGGATTGCGTGTCGCTGTAGTTCTCGTCCCATTGGAGCCCGCTGCTCATGTTCAAGATGTTGCGAAGCGTGATTGCACGCCTGGGATCGGTCGGAGCCGACCACTCCGGGATCGGCGCGCGGCCGTCGAGTGCCAACTTCCCGTCGTTGACCAGCAGTCCGATCATCGTCGAGGTGAACGACTTCGACACGGAGAACGAGGGCAGGACGGACGTCGAGGTCACGCCCGGCGCGTACTTCTCGTACACGAGACGACCGCCGTGGATCACGACGACGGAGTCGCCCTTGTGCGGACCGACCATCGCCGCACCGGCGGCCTCCACCGCCGCCCGGTCGACACCGTCCGGGAGCGCACCGGTCGGCCATCCGTTGGTCGGCCACGCGACACACTTCAGCTGCGGCGGCAGGTCCGACCTCTGCCGCGGACCGTTGGCGTCGAATCCGAGTGGCAGTGCGATCGGCGGGTGCGCGTCGACGACGAGGAAGCAGGTGACCGCCACGCAGTCGTGCGAACCGCCGGGAAGATCGAGGACGCGGCGAACCGTGTACCTGTCCGAGAGGGTGCCGTTGCTCTCGACGCGCATGGTTTGTGGCGCGGTGCACGCTGTGGTGGTGGCCGTGGACGAGATGCATTGCCGGACCGGCAAGAGGTCACCTGGATCGAAGCGTTCGCCGCGCACCTCGACGCGCTGACGATCCCACAGCCCGCGCGCCGGCAGCACGCGGAGGCTCGCGCCGGCCGCAAGTGGTGCGTTCGGATCGAACGCGACGGGCACCCTGAACTCGTAGCTGTCCATGCCGAAGAGCTGTACGTCCACGACGCAACGCACGACCGCACAGTCCACGTTGGGCGTGAGCATCCGCGGGAGAGCAAGAGGTATGACCGTGACCGCGGCGTTCAGCGTCGCCGAGACGTTCCCGCGACACGCCGATCGGTCGGCGGCGCACAGCTGCATGAACGCCTGGCTGTCCGCGTCGGCGCCGCGAATCTCGACGCTGACGACCTGCCGGTCGACGAGCCCGACGTGCGGCGTGACTGCCACCTGGGGCACCGGTGGCGGTGGCACGGACGCATCGAACGAGATTGCGACGTCGACCTGGTCCGTGGGATACACGAACGCGCGCATCACACAGGCCGCGACGGCGCAGTCGGTGAGACCAATCCGGCGGGCGGCGGCCACCTTCGTCGTGAACGCGCCCGCACTGCTGGTCGAGATGCTGCCGAGGAAGCGGCAGCGCTCACCCGGTTGACCGGCCTCGACGCACTCCTCGATCTGCCCGAACGTGCTCGGGAAGAAATGCGTCCCGCCCACGGTGACGGACTGCTGGTGCAGGAGCTTGGTCGCCGGCACGACCGTCGCTCGTGGGAACACCGGCGGCGTTGTCGCGTCGAAGCTCAGACCCACGCCGACGATGTGATCGATGTTGCCGTACGGGAACGCCCAGATCCCGCAGCGATTCGGGCGAGTGGCGCAGTCGACGCCCGCGACCACGCGGCTCACCAGCGCGGTCGTGGTGAACGTTCCGGCGGTGTCCGTGAGGGCGTTCCCCACGTCGGTGCCCGGGCAGTGCGTCGAGTCGGGACCCTCGCACTCGCGGAGCGGGATGTAGGTGGACGGATCGAAGCCCCGGCCCCGGACCTGCACGCGCGCCCGGTCAGGGAGCGGCAACGTGCTCTGGAGCGTGAGCACAGGTGGAACGATCGTCGCGTTGCCGTCGATGCGGATCGGTGTCGACGCCGCGGCTTGGCTCTCGAGGCTCTGCGCGGAAAGCTGACAGGGCGCAGTCGCGCAATCGACCACATGTTGCGGGTACCCGATGCGCCGGTGCACGCGGAGCACGGTCTTCCCCGTTCCGGCCGCGTCCAGCGTGAGCGTCACACTCGTGCCGCACACCGAGTTGTCGGTGGCACATTGCTCGACCACCACGAACTGGTTCGCGGGACCGCCCGACAACGAGACCGTGAGAGCCGCGCCCGGCGCGACCGGAAGCTTCTCACCGATGGTGATCGTGAATGTGCCGGGGGCGCTCTGTGCGGACACCGCGCCCGAGATCGGTGCCGCAGCGCCCGCGTGGCCCGTGATCCCACCCAGCAGACCGGTCACGAACAGCACCGCCATCACGATGCGCCCCCGCATGCTCGGAGTCTTCCACCTTGGCGCCTCACATGCGACGACGGCGTCGTCCGGCCAACGTGCCTTCGATGTCGGCGAGCGGCTGCACTTCCTGCGGCTCTTGCCGGTGCCGTCTGCCCGATTCGTCATCTCCGCGCTATGACCTGTGCGGTGTGCAACGAGCAAGCCTGGCAAGCACGGGCGCGCTCTGCGAAACTCCCGACGTCAACAGGGTTGGGGATGCCCGGAGCAATTCGACGCCCGTGTCGAGCACGGCGGGTGAGGTCGCGCGCCGAATTGCCGGTGTGGAGAAGGCGCCTGATGTGCTCCACCGGCGCGTACGAGACATTGCATCCGCGTTTCCCGACCGCTTGGCGGTACGCGACGACGCCCAGTCGCTGAGCTACGGCGAGCTCGACGCTCGTGCGAACGCGCTCGCGCATCATCTTCGGGCTCGCGGGGTGCGTCCTGGTGACCGGGTCGGGCTCTGCCACGAGCGGGGTGTGGATCAGGTTGTCGGCGCGCTTGCGACCTTGAAGGCGGGCGGAGCCTACGTGGGCCTCGACCCTGCGTACCCGGAAGCTCGACTCGAGCACATGCTGCGCGACGCCCGGGCACCCGTCTTGCTGGCGCAGCAATCAGTGCCGTCTCGGGTCGTCGACGCGTGCGCGCACGTGATCCATCTCGATCTCGATGCCGTGCGCGCGGGCGCGCGGGAAGATCCTCCGGAAGACCTCGCCGGTGCCCGCGACGTTGCGTACGTCATCTACACGTCGGGCTCGACGGGCGAGCCGAAGGGTGTCGAGGTCTCGCACGCAAATTTGAGCAATCTCGTCGACTGGCATTGCGACGCGTTCACGCTCGACGCGACCGACCGGACATCGATGCTGGCGAGCCCGGCGTTCGATGCCTCAGTGTGGGAGCTCTGGCCGTCGTTGACGGTCGGCGCGAGCCTGCACATCCCCGATGTCCTCACTGCCGCGTCGCCGGAGGGGCTGCGCGATTGGCTCGTCTCGACGGGTATCACGATCGCGTTCGTGCCGACGCCGCTGGCCGAAGCGGTGCTGACGCTCGCGTGGCCGCAGGACGGCGCGTTGCGGTGCCTCTTGACGGGCGGTGACGTGCTCCACCGCCGACCGGTCGCGGGGACACCGTTCACCGTCGTCAACAACTACGGCGTCACCGAGGCGACAGTGGTGACGACCTCCGGCACGGTCGTGCCGGACGGCGCCGCCCACACTGTCCCGAGCATCGGTCGTGCGATCTCGGGGACATGGCTGTACGTGCTCGGGCCCGACGGTGAACCGGTCGCGCCCGGTGAGGCGGGGGAGCTCCACCTCGGTGGGCGAGGAGTCGCAATCGGCTACGTGGACCGTCCGCAGGAGACCGCCGAACGCTTCCTGGCGGATCCCTGGAAGCCCGGCTCTCGCATGTATCGGACCGGTGACCTCGTTCGCATCACACCCGACGGAGAGGTGCACTTTCTCCGCCGGCTCGA
>DASQHW010000192.1:0-5653 GCA_035631895.1 Acidimicrobiia bacterium
CACCTTTGCCGAATCTGGACGTGAATCGGGCGCGCGGCTCGCGGTAACGCCGACGGCCACCTCGTGCCACGACCAGGTTGACCGCGGCGTCGAACTGGTCCGCCGCGACGAGAACATCGACGTCACCGAACGACCGCAGCGCCGGTTCCGCATAGAGCGTGCGCGCCAAAACGGGACCCTTCAGCGCACGGTGCACGATCCCGGCGCCTGCGAAGACACTGCTCGTATCCGTGAGCAAACGCTCGAGCACGAGATCCAGCGCCATGGCTTCCTCGTGGCGTCGACATGCCTCGGCGCGCTGCTCCGGTGTGGCCCGGATCGCCCCGCAATCCAACGCGGCCACAAGGTGGCCGGGAATGCGCTCGGCCGTCACGAGATCAAGGAGCCCGGCCATTGCATCGGCGTCCAGTACCTCGTCGGACGGCTCGAAATCGACCCCGGGCAGCCCGGTCGCGGCGACAACTCCGGCCAACCGCTGCACCTGCGCGGTCGTCATCGCGCTTCGGGCTCCGGCCGCGCGGCGAGCAGGCCGTCGCCGTGCAGCGCCTGCACGAGCGGCACCACCTCCGCTCGGACCGAGTCCAATGGAACGTCGTAGACGGTTGCCAGTTCCTGCGCAACATCGTCGACCGATCGTGGTGCAGCGAACGCGTCCCATATCGCGAGCGCGGTGCCGCGGAGCGCGATCGGTGACGATCCATGTACAGCGAGCAACAAGACGCAGTCCGCTGTCCTCCGCACGTACACCCGCGTTTCGTGCGCGTACGCGGCGAGGCTCGAGCCGCCCCCTCCCATTGCGATCTCCCCACGAGTTTCGCGGACGGTTCGTCTATTATGTCACTCATTGCGGGGGTGTGAAATCGCAGCGCGCGGGCATGAATATCTCGCACCTGTGGTAGTCGTGAACGGAATGGGGACTCAGTGTCGAAAGTGGAAGATTCTGCCTGCGCACAGCCGCGTGACGGCGCGGTACTCGAGGGCGCGCGAGCGGTGAACACGCCGGATGACGAAGCAGGCGCGCCCGACGCGGCCGAGACGGCTGCCGCAGGTTTCTCACGGAGAGCCTTCGTGCGCGGCGGCTCGGCCGCGATGGGTGTCGGCGCTGCGCTCGTCTGGTCAGGACCAGCGATTCGCAGCATTCGACTCGCCGCCAACGCCGGGAGCCCAATGCCGCCGACGACCTCTGAAACGGTGATCCCGGACGGCAGCACGATCCCGATGAACACCACGTCCTCGTCGTCGACTCTGCCGCCGGGGAACAAGGTGGCGGCCGGCCCGCCGGCGCACGCGTCGAGCGCGGAGAACACCCTGCCGTTCACGGGCGCGGCGATCGCGACGACCGCGGCGGCAGGGGCCGGTGCCATCGTCGCCGGCCGCGCGTTGATGTCGGCGCGGCGTCGTCCGCCGGAGGCGCTCGTCGCCCCCGATCTCCCCGAGAACTAGGCGACCGGCCCGCCACGTCGATCGCGGCGACGGGGAGCATGATCACGCCGGATCTGTGTCATGCGTGTGCGCACTGCAGGTTCGAGCCGGGTACGACCGGTTGACGTGGCCGCACGTCGTAGATGACACCATCGGCGCGCTTCACTGCGACGTGCAGCCGAACCGCTCGGGAGAGCTGCGCGGGGGTGTACATGTACGGGCGGGGATTCGGGAGAAACCAGATCAGTTCCACTCGGGCGTGGCACCCGACGAAGCGTACGAAGTCGCCGAGCTTCCCGGTCTGGTCATCCGATTGGAAGTAGGTCCTCGCGACGCTCGGCCGGACGTCTCTGCCGTCGAACAGGCCGACGGCGGGGGCATCGTTGCTGAACGTGGGCAGCGACGGGTCGAGCTTTTTCACGTCCTTCAGGATCTGCGAGTTGTGGTAGTGCGCGCTGGCGTACCCGCCGGCTCCGTTCTGGGCCGAATGCACTGCCCGGGCGGCGAACCACACCACGTTGAGTGCCACCCAGGCACCGGCCATCACCGTGATGGCACGCCGGACGTCTTCGCCGTGAACGCGTCGACGAACGTGTTCGAACATCCACGCGCCGATCACGATCATCGGCACGAAGACCGGGACCATGAAACGAGTGTTGCTGATCGCGCCGAAGGCGACGACCGACGCCGATCCCGCGAGGTAGACGACGTAGACGACGACGAGAAGAGTGAGCGGGTACATGGAGCGCCAGTCCCCGGGGAGCCCGGCACCGTCACGTCGCATGCGCACGGCCAGCACGCCCACCACGAAGAGCGCCGCAATGAGCAAGACCAAGCGGACCGCTCCGGGGCCCACATCGGTGAAGAGCCATGTCGCCGTTTGCTTCGCGATTCGTGACACGTTCGTGAAGACAGATACCGACGCGCTCGCGCGATGCCCGAACGGGTCGCTGCCCGCATCGACGTTGCGGACCATCCACAACACGGGCACGCTCACCGCGACGGCACCGAACGTGGTGCCGCGAACGACCGCAAAGACACGGCTGCGTCGCCATTCCGCCGCGAAGACCACGATCGCGCCGACCGCCGCGAACACCACGCCGATATAGCGAAGATAGAACGCAGCCCAGACGAGACTGGCGGCGCCCGCGAGCAGGGACGCACTCCGCGGCCGCTCGGCGAGGCGTTCGATGACGAGCGCGAAGCCGAGGAGGACCGGAAGGAACAGATGCTCGCTCAACGCCTTCTCGTAGACGTCGAGCAACACTGCCGAGCAGCCGACCACGACGGTGGCGCCGAGGCGGATGCCAGAAGAGCGAACGTGGCGGCTCAACAAGACATAGGCCAGCAACACTGTCACCTCGAATGCGGCGACGCTCAAGACGCGAGCGGCGTCGATCGCGTCGATTCCACTACGTTCGGCGAGTGACAGAACAGCCGAATATCCCGGCGGGAAGTCGGTGATTGCCGCGCCGGCACGCGTATAGCCGTGACCGTTGGCGAAGCTGCGGGCCCCGGCGACGTACACGACCGAGTCCGGGGTGAGGCCGATGCCGTACCGTGCCGTCGCGAGCAGCGTGCCGAGAGCCGTCGCCGCGAGCACGACCGGGATGACGCGCCAAGGCTTGGCACGCAGCATGACCGCATTCCGAAGCCGCGCAGGCGGCACCGCCTCGTCACCCCCTGCCGACCTCGTAGAGCCGTACTGACCGACCTTGGCCACCTGCGAACGGTATGCGACGCACCGAAGGTTCGCGAAGCCGGGACGCGATGTCCCGACGTGCGTTCGGCCGGATGGCGCCGGAACAAACGTCGTGTCAGGCTGTCGCGGAGGCGCAGTGGGCTCGACGGCGACGTCAACACCAACATCGAGGAGGGCGAGCCTCGGCACGCGCGTCGACACCTTGCTTCACGGTGAGCACCCGGCCCTCGTGTGGTGGGTGGTCATTGCCGCTGCAATCGTCTTGCGCGTCGCCTGGTCGGCATGGATCGCGCACGCGCATCCGAGCGCAGTGACGAGTGGCGATACGTCCGGCTACATCGGACCGGCACGCGCCCTGCTCGAAAAGGGCCGCTTTAGCCTGTCGCCCCAGGATCCGACGCCGATGTTCCTGCGCACTCCCGGCTATCCGGGGTTTCTCGCCGCGATCCTGTGGGTGACGAACAGCCAGTGGTCCATCAGCCCGATCCAAGCGGCCCTGAGCGTGTCTGCCGTGCTCGTGACCGTGTTCGCCGGCAGGCGCGTGATCGGTCCCCGGGCCGCGATGCTCGCCGGTGTGGTCGTCGCACTCGACCCGTTGCAGTTCGCATTGTCGGGGACGATCCTCACCGAGACGCTCGCGACGCTCACGCTCATCACCGTCGTCGCCGCCGGCGTCGCGGTGTTCGTGCGCCCGCCGGAGCAGGTAAGAGTGCGCTACTTCTTCGTGCTCGGCGCGTCGCTCGCAGCTGCAACCATGGTCCGACCGACGACGTATTTCTTCCCGCCGGTCGTGGTCGTCCTGCTCGTGTGGAGGTTCCGGCAACTCGGCTGGCTGCGACTGCTCGTGTCGGTGTTGGCGTTCATCCTGCCGATCCTCGTGGTGATCGGAGGCTGGGAGCTGCGCAGCCACTCCGCCGTGGACTCCTGGCAGCTGTCGGGCGACGCGGCCGTCACCATCTATTGTTACGACGCGGCCGCGGTGGAGGCGAAGGTCACGAGTCGCAACGTGCACGCGACGCGGGTGGAGTTGGGATGCCATCCCGGGGGGTGGGACGACCTCGCAACCTCTTGTCCGCCGTGGTGGGGATGCAACGTTCCACACAGGCTCGCGAACGGCCGTGGCTTCGACGAGATGAGCAGTCGGGGTTTCCGCATCGTCACGCGGCATCCGTGGGAATCTGCGGGGATCGTGCTGGCAGGACTTGGCCGCGAAACGTTCGGTCCGGGCACGGATACGGTGAGCCGGTTCCTGCACGTCCGCTCGTCATTCCTACTTAGCGCGCCGCTGTTCTTGTGGAACCTGGTGCTGTGGTCCCTGGCGCTCGTCGGGGCAATCGCGGCGCTGCGCTCGCCGCTTCGTGTGTTCTGGGTGTTCTTCATGAGTGTCCTCTTGTACGTGCTGTTGATCTCGGCCGGTGCCCAATCGAGCGCTCGGTTCCGCACGCCGCTCGTTCCGTTGCTCGCGCTCCTGGCAGCCCTCGGTGCGAAGCGCGTCGTGCGAAGCTTCCGTGACGAGCACCATCGCCGCCTGGCCGTGGTGTCGTCAGAACGCGACTGAATTTCGCTTCGAGAGGCGAACCGTTGCGTCGGAGAAGTATGTTTTCGAGCATGAGCGCCGCGGAGACGCCCGATGTCGAGCGACTTCGCCGCCATCTGCGCGCGATGAGTGCCGTGAACCGGCAACTCCACGCCCAGCTCGAGGGAGGCACCGTACGCATCGCCGAGGGCGCGGGCGCGCGCCAGGACGATCCGCTCGGGACGCCGGAAGGTCTCGACGGCGGCATCGGGGCGATCACCGTTCGGCGGACGTCCGTAGCGAGCGCCTGGCTGGAACAACTACAGCTGCAAGGTGGCGGCAAACCCTCGCTCGTGCGAAGCCCGAAGCGCGGCATGTTCGTCGTGGAGGGAACCCTCCGTCGCCAGATCAAGTCCGGCCTGATCTTCCTTGCGCTCGCACGTGTGTTCGGCGAGCCACGCCAGATGCGTGACGCGGAGCTCGAGCGTCTGGAGGAGGGCCTCCGGTCGAGGTGCTCGAGGGCGGCACGGGTCCGGCGTTCGTCGTTGTCGGCGGTCGGCGCTGGCCGATTCGTGGACTTCCTCTGCCCTACCTCGTCACCACTCGCGAGATGCTGGCCGTGCCGGAGGCCGAGGAGTTGAACGTTGCTGCCGCGCTCGCCTCGCCGTCGACCCGACTCAAGAGGGTGCGGGCGGTTCTCGCGCGCGAGGGCTTCGCGCGCGGCGGGAGCATCCTCTTCGGCAAGGCCGCGCGCCGCGGTTGGCGCAAGGCGATCGGCCGATCGAGCTAAGTCGGTCACAACGCCTCGCGTCAGAGGATCGCCCCGGCGACGTTGACCTCCGCCTCGCGGGACCCGCGATACAGCGATGCGTACCGGATACTTGACCCCGGCCTGCAAAGCTGCGTCGAGAACGTTGTTCTGCTGTTCGACCATTTGCGGATTGTGGCCGGTGACGATGAAGACGCTGGTCACGCCTTTGAGCGCTTTTTCGAGCGCCGGCCCGTCCGTCAAT
>DASQHW010000193.1:0-9026 GCA_035631895.1 Acidimicrobiia bacterium
TGATCGATCCGAAGAGGAGCACATCGCCATCCACGAGGCGACCCGCCTCGGCATTCCCATCGTGGCGCTGGTGGACACCAACTGCGATCCGGAAGGCATCGACTACGTGATTCCGGGCAACGACGACGCCATCCGGTCCGCGCAGCTGATGTGCCGCGTGATCTCCGACGCGGTGAACGAGGGTCGTGAGCTCGCTCGCCGTCGTGGTGCGCGACCCGGGACTCGCGCCGACGACAACGGTGGTGCGCAGCCGGCGGAGGCGCCCAAGCCGCAGCGAAGCGCCGAGGAACAGGCCGAGTTCGAGCGCCGGCAGGGCGAGGCCCGCGCCGCGGCCGCCGCGAAGCAACGAGAGATCGAAGAGCGCGCTCGTGCCGCCCGCGCAAAGCCGGATGCAGACGCCGAGACGACCGCGTCCGACGAGACCGGCACGGCCGACGCCACCCCGGAGGCCGAGAATGGCTGAGGTTTCGGCGAAGGACGTTGCGGCGCTGCGCAAGGCGACCGGCGCCGGGATGATGGATTGCAAGCGCGCGCTGGAGGAGACCGATGCGGACTTCGACCGCGCCAAGGACTGGCTGCGCGAGAAGAGCATTGCGGGCGCCGCGAAACGCGCCGGACGCGATGCCGACCAGGGGGCGATCGAAGTCCTCGTCGAGGGGCCGGTCGGTGCGCTGGTCGAGCTGAACTGCGAGACGGACTTCGTCGCGAAGGGCGACGTCTTCAGACGCGTGCTCACCGACCTCACGAAGCTCGTGGTCGAGCAGGGCGACACCGACATCGGCACGAAGACGATCGACGGGCAAACCGTCGACGATCTCGTCACGGGTCTGTCGGGTTCGCTCGGCGAGAAGATCGAGCTCGGCCGGGTGTACCGCTTCGAGACCGACGATGGGGTGCTCGACGGCTACAAGCACATCCAGAACGAGCGCGGAACCGTCGGCGTGCTGGTCGAGCTGGGTGGCGTCGACGCCGGGGACGCGAGGGCCCGAGGGGTCGCGCACGACATCGCGCTGCACATCGCCAGCGCCGCGCCTCGCTTCGTCTCGCGTGACGACGTCCCGAGCGACGAGGTCGAGCGGGAGCGCGCGGTCCTCGAGGCGCAAACGCGAGAAGAGGGCAAGCCCGAACAGGCGTGGCCCAAGATCATCGAAGGCAAGCTCAACGGCTTCTTCAAGACCGTTGCGCTGGTCGAGCAGCCGTTCGTCAAGGACAACAAGCAGACGGTGGGCGCCCTCGTGAAGACACTCGGTCCGAACGCCACCGTACGCCGGTTCGCGCGTGTGAAGATCGGCGAGGAATAACCACGTCGAGCCCCGGAGCCGTCCCGTTGATGAAGGAGCAGCCGATGAGCGGGAGCCGCTACCGCCGAGTGGTGCTGAAGCTCTCGGGCGAGGCCTTCGCCGACCACTCGACCGGGTATGGCATCGACGCCGAGGTCGTGCTGCGGATCGCCGAAGAGGTCACCAAGGCGCGTGCCGACCTCGGTGTCGAGATCGCGATCGTCGTCGGTGGCGGCAACATCTTCCGGGGGATGACGGCGGCCGCGCGCGGTATGGATCGTGCCCGCGGCGACTACATGGGAATGCTCGCGACCGTGATCAACGCACTGGCGCTGCAGGACGCGCTCGAGTCGCTCGGTCAGCCCACACGCGTACAGACGGCGATCACGATGTCGCAGGTCGCGGAGCCCTACATCCCGCTCCGTGCGATCCGGCATCTCGAGAAGGGCCGCCTCGTCATCTTCGCAGCCGGCACCGGGAATCCCTACTTCACCACCGACACGACGGCCGCGTTGCGGGCGGCCGAGATCGGCGCCGAGGCGGTGCTGAAGGGCACGCACTCGGGCGTCGACGGCGTGTACAGCGCGGACCCGCGCAAGAACCCCGACGCGGTCAAGCTCGAGACGCTGAGTCACTTCGAGGTGCTCAGCCGTGGGTTGCAGGTGATGGACTCGACGGCGATCACGTTCTGCATGGACAACTCGCTGCCGATCATCGTGTTCGACGTCATGCAGTCCGGAAACATCATCAAGGCGCTGGTCGGTGACCCGATCGGCACACTCGTCAGCACGCGGGAGGCCAAGTGACCCACCCGAAGGTCGACGAAGCGCACGAGCGGATGCGGAAGGCGGTGCGGCACCTGCAGGACGAGTTCGGCGCGATACGCACCGGCCGCGCGTCCCCTGCGCTCGTCGAGAAGCTGAAGGTCGACTACTACGGCAGTGAAGTGCCCTTGCAACAGCTCGCGGGTGTCACGGTGCCCGAGGCGCGCGTGTTGGTGATCGCCCCGTACGACAAAGGCGCGATGAAGGCGATCGAGAAGGCGATCCAGGCGAGCGACCTCGGTGTGAACCCGAGCAACGACGGGACCGTGATCCGCGTCACCTTCCCCGAGCTGACCGGCGAGCGCCGCAAGAATCTCGTGAAGGTGGTCAAGAAGCTGTCAGAAGAGGGACGGGTCGCGGTTCGCAATGTGCGCCGCCACATCCGCCAGGACCTGGAGCGCGACGAAGAGATCTCCGAAGACGAGGTGAACCGTCTCGAGAAGGACCTCGAGAAGCTCACCCACGAGGTGATCGCCGAGATCGACGCAATGGTCGGTCACAAAGAGAAGGAACTCCTCGAGGACTAGCGCTGCTCGTGGCCGCCGGGCGCCGCCCGGATGGCTCCACGCGTGGGGGAGCACCTAGCCTGGCTCGGCCCCCGGGAGGATCACGTGCACGACGGCAAGGACTCCGAGCAAGTAGTCACGCCGGCGGAGGGCGTACGCATTCTCGGCGCCGAGGAGGCGCACGCCGCGCTGGCGGCCGACCGCGACGAAGGTGGCGAGCCCGAAGACCGCGACGATCGCGACGACGGGACGCAGCCCACGCTCGACCTCTCGGACGCCGAACGATCGGATCGACGGCGTCCATCGCACTTCGGCGATACGGGCCCGAGCTGGAGCGCCGCGGACGCCGGCGAAGGTCCCGAGGCGGAACCGGTCGCCGAGCCCTCGGTCGAGGTGCCCCCGTTGCCGCACTGGACCGAACCGCCGACGGGCGCGGTGCCGGCGATCTTCGCCGACGACGCGGGTGACGCGCCGGCGGACGAAGACCTGGAGGCATGGTCCACGATCGGCGGCGGCCAGGCCCGGTTCCGTGCCGAGGGCGCCGACTGGGCCGAGGTGGACTTCGAGGACGAGTTCAGCGGCGAGCACGAGAAGCTGGGCGCACTCGACGAGGGCGGACCGGTCGACGAAGAGGCCGCCTTTGCAGAAGCGCTTGCGGCGCGGCGCCGCCGTCCCGGCCGCGGCGCCCCCGGTCGTGCACGCGCGCGTCAGGGACGTTCCCGTCCCCAACAGACCGAGGTGGCGCCGCCCGGTCCGGCAGCGGCGCGGGATCTTCCCACGGCGATCATGACGGCCGCGATCGTGGTAGTCGTGGCGCTCGTCTGCTTCACCCTCGGCGAAGTCGCCACGACGTGGCTCACCGCCGCGGTCCTGGGTTTCTCCACCGTCGAGCTGTGCAAGACCTTGCAGAACAAGGGCATGCGGCCCGCCACGTTGCTGGCGCTGACCGCGAGCTTCTCCCTGCCGCTGGCGGCCCTGCACTACGGGCCGGGCGCCTATCCGGCGTACGCCGGGCTGATCGTCGTCTTCTCGATGCTGTGGTTCTTGTGGCAGGTCACACCCGGTCGGCCGCTCATCGGCGTCGCCACGACCGTGTTCGCATTCGCCTATGTCGGCGGCCTCGGAAGTTTCGCGGGGCTGTTGCTCGGTGCACGGCAAGGCGTCGGTCTGTTGGTGGGGCTCGCGTTCTGCACCGTCGCCTACGACGTCGTCGGGTTCTTCGTCGGTTCGTAGTTCGGCAGGAGCCGCGTCGCACCGAACGTGTCGCCCAACAAGACGGTCGCCGGCACGGTTGGCGGAATGGTGGCGTCCGTGTTCTTCGGTGCCGTCGTCGCCGGTTCGATCTCGCCGTGGACGCATTCGCGCGGTCTGGTCCTCGGCGTGCTGGTCGCAGGTGGCGCGTTCCTCGGTGACCTGTGCGAATCGATGATCAAACGCGACCTTGGCGTGAAGGACTTCGGGTCCCTGCTTCCCGGCCACGGTGGCGTGCTCGACCGGTTCGACGGCCTGCTGTTCTGCCTGCCGATCGCGTACTACCTCGCCCTGCACTGGAACCTGGTCTGACGCCGTCCCGGAACGGCTGCGGTCCCCGCGGACCGTAACCTGGCGACATGCGGCGCGGCGTCGTGATCCTCGGGTCGACGGGCTCGATCGGCACCCAGGCGCTCGACGTCCTGTCGCGCCATCGCGACGCGTACCGCGTCGTTGCACTGGCCGCGGGGACCGACACCGAGCTGCTCGCACGCCAGGCTGCCGACTTCGACGTCCCGGCCGGGCTCGCACGCGCCTGCGCCGGCGATCCGGCCGCGCTCTCGGAGCTCGCCGCGCACCCCGACGCAGATGTCGTGCTCAATGCCGTGGTCGGCTTTGCAGGGCTCCCGGCGACACTCGCGGCGCTGCGTGCAGGGAAGCGCCTCGCCCTCGCGAACAAGGAGAGCCTCATCGCGGCGGGCCCGGTCGTCGCCAAGGCGCGCGCCGCGGGTGGCGGCGAGATCGTGCCCGTCGACTCGGAGCATTCCGCGATCTATCAGTGCCTCCGGGCCGGTCGAGCATCGGAGGTGCGGCGCATCATCCTCACCGCGAGCGGGGGCCCGTTCCGCGGGCGCACGCATCGCGACCTGCAACAGGTCACCCGCGCCGACGCGCTCGCGCACCCGACATGGACCATGGGTGCGAAGATCACGATCGACAGCTCGACGTTGATGAACAAGGGTCTCGAGGTGATCGAGGCGCACGAGCTCTTCGACGTCGGCTTCGATCGTGTCGACGTCGTCGTGCACCCGCAGTCGATTGTGCACAGCATGGTCGAGTTCATCGACGGCGCCACCGTGGCGCAGCTGTCGCAACCCGACATGCGGTTGCCGATCGGCCTCGCGCTCGCCGCCCCGGACCGTCTCCCGGAAGCGTACGGTGCGATCGACTGGACGCAGCTGCGGGAGCTCAGCTTCGAGGTCCCGGACCTCGACACCTTCCGGTGCCTGGCGCTCGCCTACGAGGCGGGCCGGACCGGCGGCACGGCGCCGGCGATCCTCTCAGCTGCCAATGAGGTTGCCGTGGAAGCATTTCTCGCGGGTCGCATCGAATGGCTCGAGATCGCGGACATCGTCGGGGAGACACTCCAGGGCGGTGCCGGGAACGCGGACGAGGTCGCCGACGTTCTCGACGCTGACGGGCGAGCCCGGGAACGTGCGTCGACCATCATCAACCGGAGGAGCAACGCGTGAGGGTCAAGGACCCCTTCGACGAGATCAACCTCGCCAAGCGCAAGGCTGTGCTCTACACGGTGTGCGGCCTGGTCGTTGTCGTCGCGTACGCCACGGTGTTCCCGACCCAGCTCGCGCTCGTCGCCATGATCTTCGCGTTCATTCTCATGATCATGTTGCACGAGTTCGGCCATTTCATCATGGCGAAGCGCGCGGGCATGAAGGTGACCGAGTTCTTCGTCGGGTTCGGTCCACGCCTGTGGTCCGTCACCCGCGGCGAGACCGAATACGGCGTCAAGGCGTTCCCGCTCGGTGGCTACTGCAAGGTCATCGGCATGACCAACCTCGAAGAGGTGGCGCCCGAGGACGAGCCGCGCACCTACCGCGCGAAGCGATGGGGACCCAAGGTCGTGATGGCGGCGGCCGGCCCGGCGGTCCACTTCATCATCGCGATCGTCTTGTTGTTCTGCGTGGTGTTCTTCGCCGGCGACTACCGCAACGAACGGCAGACCACCACGTTGCAGAAGGTCGGACAGGGTGCCGAGGCAGCGGGCGTGCGGGCAGGCGACCAAGTCGTCGCCATCGACGGCACGCCGGTGCACGCGTGGTCGCAGGTGTCGACGCTGATCACGGGCCCGGCCGGGCACAAGCGCGTCGCGGGCGACACGGTGCGCGTCGAAGTGCGGCGGGGGGCGCAAGTCCTCGACTTCGTCGTCACCTTGCAGCCGAGCACCGACACGGGGCCGAAGCGGGTCGTCGCCGGCATCGTCTCGCACGTTGTCGTGCCGAAGCTCGGTTTCTTCGCGGCGGTCGTTGCCGCGCCGCGCCAGGTCGGCGAAGTTGGATGGGAGTCGGTCAAGGCGCTCGGCAGCATGTTCTCGCCGTCCGGCATCTCGAACTACTTCCGCATCCTCTCCGGCGACAAGAGCACGAACACCGACCAGTCGAAGCGGTTCGTGTCGCCGGTCGGTTTCGGTCAGCTCGCCAACAGCGCGGTCAAGTCCGGATGGGTGACCGCGTTCGGTCTCCTGATCGCGATCAACATCTTCGTGGGCCTCTTCAACCTCTTGCCGCTCCTGCCTTTCGACGGCGGCCACATCGCGATCGCCACCTATGAGCAGATCGCGTCGAGAATTCGTCGACGGCGGGTGCAGGTGGACATGGCCAAGCTGATGCCGCTCACGGTCGGGGTCCTCGCCGTGCTCGCGTTCATCTTCTTGTCGAGCCTGTTCCTCGACATCACACATCCCGTGGCGAACCCGTTCTAGGGAACCGCTCCCACCCGTCATAGTCTGGGCGGGTGAACCCGCGGCGCAAGACCCGGCAGGTGATGGTCGGTCGTGTCCCGGTCGGGGGAGACGCGCCGGTCAGCGTGCAGTCGATGACCACCACGAAGACCGCGGACGTCGAGGGCACGCTCGCGCAGGTCTACGCGCTCGCCGCGGCAGGGTGCGACATCGTCCGCTGCACGTGCAACGAGGAGGACGCGGCCGAGGGCCTCGCGCAGATCGTGCCGCGGTCGCCGGTGCCGATCGTCGCCGACATCCATTTCCAGTACAAGCTCGCGCTGGGCGCGATGGAAGCGGGCGTGCAGGCGTTGCGCTTGAACCCCGGCAACATCCGCAAGGCGGCGCACATCAAGGCCGTCGCCATGGAGGCGAAGGACCGCGGCATCCCGATCCGCATCGGCGTCAACGCCGGTTCGCTCGATCCCGCGATGGCCGAACAGCACGGCGGCATCACACCGGAAGCGCTGGTCGCATCCGCGATGCACGAGCTCGACCTGTTCCGTGAAGTCGGCTTCGACGACGTCAAGATCTCGGTGAAGGCGTCCAACGTGCCGCTGATGATCGACGCCTACCGCTTGCTGTCCGAGACCACGGATCATCCGCTGCACCTCGGCGTCACCGAAGCGGGACCATTGCCACAGGGGCTCGTCAAGGGCGTGGCCGGGATCGGCACACTCCTGGCCGAGGGCATCGGCGACACCATTCGCTTCTCGCTGACCGCGGACCCGGTCGAAGAGGCCAAAGCGGGACGCACGCTCCTCGAAGCGCTCGGGCTCCGCGAGCGCAAGGGTCTCGATCTGATCGCGTGCCCGTCCTGCGGACGCGCGGAGGTCGACGTCATCCGCGTCGCGTCGGAGGCGCAGGCGGCGCTGGAGGCGCGCAACATCCCGTTGCAGGTCGCAGTCATGGGCTGCGTCGTGAACGGTCCGGGCGAGGCGCGCGAAGCCGATCTCGGGATCGCCGCCGGCCGCGGCAAGGGGCACCTGTTCGTCAAGGGACAGGTCGTGCGCGTCGTGCCGGAGGCGCAGATGGTCGATGCGCTCGTCGACGAGGCAGAGCGCATCATGGCCGAAGGCATCGAAGCGCGGCTGGCCGCCGCGGACGAGGGCGCAGCCGCGATCGCCGAGGCCACCCGGGACGAGCTGTTGCAGATCCAGGGCCTCGACGCGAATCAGACCGGCGAGAAGATTCTGAAGATTCGCGAAATTGCCGACTGAGCGTGCGCACATTCGGGACGCCGGCGTCGATGATTGCGGGGTGTTGAGCGCGCTGGCGTTCGCGTCGAAGGCGTACTGGGGCTACGACGACGCCTTCATGGAATCCTGCCGTGAGGAGCTCATGATCCGGCCGGTCGATCTGGAGCACGCGAAGGTCCGCGTCGCGGTCGCGACGACGATCGTCGGCTTCCACGGCATCGACGGCGACGAGCTGCGATGGATGTTCGTCGATCCCGCGGCGACGGGACGCGGGATCGGCGCCGCGCTGTTCGCCGCCGCGCTCGAGGTCGCGCGCTCGGCGGGTCTCGACACATTGCGCATCGACTCCGATCCGAACGCCGCGGGGTTCTACGAGCGAATGGGTGCCCACCGGATCGGCGAAACGCCGTCGGCGTCGATCCCGGGGCGCCACTTGCCGGTGTTCGTGATCGACCTATCCTCGGCGACGTGACCGACACCGGCACGCCGATCGGCCGGCGTGTGTTCCTGGGTTTGATCGGTGCCGGCGCGGCCGGCGTGCTCGTCGGCGGCAAGGTGTCGGAGTGGTTGTCCAACATCGCCTCACCCGTCGTGTCGAAGGACGCAACCGGCTTGTCGTCCCTGCTTCCTCTCGAGGGCTTTCGCTTCTACACGGTGACGGACGGGTTCCCGCACAAGGCCGCGGCCGACTACCGGTTGACCGTGAAGGGTCTCGTCGACAAGCCACTCACGCTGACCTACGACGAGATCAGGGCGATGCCCGCGACGCGTCTCACGAAGGACTTCCAGTGCGTCACGGGCTGGCGTGTCCGGCAGACGCACTGGACCGGCGTGCTCCTGAGCGATCTGCTGGACCGCGCGGGTGTGCAATCGTCCGCGCGTGCCGTGCGCTTCACGTCGTTCGACGGCGTCTACACGGAGAGCCTCACGCTCGAACAGGCGCGTCGCCAGGACGTCATCGTTGCGTACGACCTCGAGGACAAGCCGCTGTCGAGCGATCATGGCGGTCCCGTGCGCCTCTATGTCTCGCCCATGTACGGCTACAAGTCGTGCAAGTGGCTCGACGGGATCGAGGTCGGCAATCGCGTCGTGCCGGGCTACTGGGAGGGCGAGGGCTACGACGTCGACGCGTGGGTCGGCCGCTCGAACGGTCGCGACGACCCCGCCACCTCGTCGTGAGCCGCACGCGGCAGCCGTTCCCACGTTTCGATCGTCTCGAACGTGCGGTG
>DASQHW010000194.1:0-3639 GCA_035631895.1 Acidimicrobiia bacterium
ACCTCACCGAGCGGTGCGGGGTCGACCGCGAGCGGGTCGATGAGCGCGACGCCTCCCGGCCACGCGAGCTGGATCAGCGCCAGGCGCGGCCAGTACGACCGCTCGCCGTGGAACTCGGTATCGAGCGCGTACCGCGGCTCGTTCCGCACTTCCTCGATGCACGACGCCAATTC
This sequence comes from Acidimicrobiia bacterium, assembly GCA_035631895.1. Taxonomy (GTDB): domain Bacteria; phylum Actinomycetota; class Acidimicrobiia; order IMCC26256; family PALSA-610; genus DASQHW01. Next base: position 174 of record DASQHW010000194.1, read on the forward strand.
CCGGGCGGTGTCGACGAAGCGCGGTTCTTCCATCACGACAGCTTGCATCACCGCCGCGGCCCGGCGGCGCACATCGGACGTGCGGTACGCCGACCAGCACAAATGCACCGGATGGCGCCGAGGGTTGTCGATTACGCGTGCCCGCTGGGAGAAGATGGGAGCGCCGGGCTGGTCGGTGGTCCCCACGCCACCGTCCGCCCGGCACTTCGTCTTCAGGGCAGCGCGGCGACGCGAGTGCGCACCTCTGCCAGCCGTTCGAAGGAACGCAGCACCTCGGGCTGGTCGTCGGCGAGATGACGGACGATCACGTCGGTGCAGCCGCTCTCTGCCAATCGTGAGAAGGCGCCCGCAACCGTTTCGACGCCACCGGTCACGATCGCCGAAGGGTCGAATCCCCGGTAACCCCGTGCGATCACCGGGCCCGCCACCCGATCGGCGTCGGCGTCGTCTGCGCCGACATGGATGTCGCGCCGCACCGCGATGTGACCCACGGACCGGTTGTGACGCGCGCACGCCTCGCGATACGCGGCGACGAGCACCGGCACCTCGTCGGGCGTGGCTTCGGGGCCGATGAGGAATGCGTCGCCGAGCCGCGCGGCGCGGTCGATGGCTCTCGGTGCGGCGGCGCCGATCCACACCTGCAGCGGCTCCGGTGGCACGGGCGCAATCCGGGCACGTTCGATGTGCCAGGGGTCCCGGAGTGACACCTCTTCACCGCCGCAGAGCCGTCGGATCACGTCGAGCCCCGCCTCGAAACGCGACGGTCGCGCGCGCAACGGCACACCGAACGCACGAAACTGCTCGTCCCCGCCGCCGATCGCGCACTGCAGGACGAACGGCCCCTGCGCGATCGACGCGAGCGTGCCGATCTGCTCGGCGAGCAGCACCGGATGCCAAAGCGGCAGGAGGAACAGCGCCCCCGAAGGCCGGGCATCCCATTCCGCAAGCAACCGGCCCAGCATCGGCACGTTCTGGTAGTAGGGCACCGGCACGTTGTGGTGGTCGCCGACGAACAGGCTGGCGAGCCCCGCGGCGGCGGCAGCGCGCGCCCGCTCGATCATCCATTGGGCCCCCGCACGGGCGGCCACGCGTCCATATCCGCTCCGCAGCGAAACTCCGATTCTCACGACGGGGAGCCTCGCGCGATGATCGGTCGATGGCGACACGCGATCTGGCAGCCCTGGCGGAACGGCGAGCGGAGCTGCGCACACGGTTCCTGCGGGCAGATGACGAGCGGCCCGCTTCGACCGGTCGCGGGGTCCACCACCTCGCCCTCATCTGTGCCGATCCGGAGCGGACGATTCGGTTCTACCAAGACCTCTTGGGCTTCCCGCTCGTGGAGCTGTTCGAAAACCGTGATTACGAGGGCTCGTCGCATTTCTTCTTCGACATCGGTGCCGGCAACATGCTCGCGTTCTTCGACTTCCCCGGCCTCGGTCTCGAGGCGGTGCCCGAAGGGCTCGGCGGCGTACAGCACGTCGCGATCTCGGTCACGCCGGAGACCTTCGAGATGCTGAAACGCAAGCTCGACGACGCGGGTGTGAAATACGTCGGTCCCGACATGGGTGTGCACGAGTCCGTGTACTTCAAAGACCCGGACAACATCCAGGTCGAGCTCATTCGCCAACCGCTCATGGAAGTTCCCGAATCGGCGCCGCAGGTCTCTTGAGCCGAGACTCGGCGTCTCGTCCGAGGTCGATGGCTAACCCAGGTTCACCAGCCACTCCAGGTGCGCGTCGGTGAGCCACCGTTGAAGGTGCAGGCTGACGCGCGAGAGCTCGTCGAACATCAACAGCACCCCGAACGCGCCGAGCACCAGCGCAGACGTGCCGACGATCAGCGGGAAGTGACGTTTCACCCAGCCGAGCGCGCCGCCCACGCGGCCGAGCGCGAGCCCGGTGACGAGAAACGGCAAGCCCAACCCGAGTGAGTATGCGACGAGCAGCGTGCCGCCCGCCCAGACGCGATCCTGGTTCGCAGCGATCCCGAGAATTGACCCGAGGATCGGACCGATGCACGGCGACCAGCCGAAGCCGAACGCCGCACCTGCGATGACGGGCGCCGCGACGCCGAACCGCCCGAGCTGCGGATGGAAGCGCTTTTCCTGATACAGCCACGGCGCCTGCAGGAACAACGACCCGAGCAGGAACAGGGCCATTGCGAACATGACGGTGCCGGAGACGCGGGTGAGCACGCTCTGGTGGTCACGGAGCAGTTGCCCGAAGCTCGACGCAGAAAGCCCGAGCGCGACGAACACGGTACCGAACCCGGCGACGAACAACGCGGTTGTCGCGACAATGCGACGCGCGTGCACGCGCGAACCCTCCTGCAGCTCCACGAGATCCAGACCGGTCACCATCGAGAGATAGCCGGGGACGAGCGGCAGGACACACGGCGACAGGAACGACACCACGCCGCCGCCGAACGCTGCGAGATACGCGAGCACGTTCACGTCACTGATGCGCGACCCGAGCGCAAGGAGCAGCGTCACCCGTCCATTGTGCGTGATCCGTCCGGCGGCCGCCGCACGCTGGGCGCCCGACCCGTCGTCGCGTAGGCTCCGAACCCGTGACCGGAAAAAGAGATCTCTTCGACCTTACGGGCAAGGTTGCGGTGCTGACCGGTGTCGCGAGCGGCATCGGACACGCGACTGCACTGATGCTGGCCGAGAACGGCGCGACGATCGTCGGCGGCGACATCGACGAGGCCGGTGCCGAAGCAACGGCCAAGGAGATCACCGGCGAAGGTGGTCGCGCCGCCGTGCAGCGGGTCGACGTCACCAAACGTGCCGACATCGATGCGCTGCTGGACCTCGCCCGGGCCGAGTTCGGTCGGATCGACATCATGGGCAACATCGCCGGTGTACCGCACAACAAGATGGTGGCCGACTGCACCGACGAGGAGTTCGAGCGGATCCTCGCGATCAACCTCAAGAGCGTCTTCTACGGCTGCCAGGCCGCGATCCGGCACATGATCCCGCAGGGCTCGGGAAACATCGTCAACATCTCGTCGGGGGCGATCGACACGCCCGCGCCCACGCTCGCGTGCTACAGCATGACCAAAGCTGCAGTCGCGATGCTCACCAAGACGCTTGCGACCGAAGTGGGACGACACGGCATTCGGGTGAACGCCATCGCGCCGGGAATGATCCTGACGAACTTCTCGCGGCACAACTTCGTCGACGACAAGGGTGAGGTCGTGCCCGAGAAGCTCGAGCAGTACCACAAGCGCGCGAGCGCGATGGCGCCGCTCGGCCGTGCGGGCGAGGCCGACGACGTCGCACGCGCGTTCCTCTACCTCGTCTCCGATGCCGCGACGTTCGTCACCGGTCAGATCGAGCGGCCCAACGGCGGCGTGGCCATGCCCTGGTAGGCGCGGCGAGACGACGCCGGAGCCTCAGCTGAGGCGGCTGTGCTCCGCCGACCGGTCGCGTAGCCGGCGGATACGGACGTGTGATTCCTCCGGC
>DASQHW010000195.1:0-8357 GCA_035631895.1 Acidimicrobiia bacterium
TGTCGCGATCTGCGGCGCGCTCGCGACGGCGATCGCGCTCGGCGGCGGCAAGATCCAGTTCTCGCTGTACCTCGTAGCGCTCACGGGCATGGGCATGCTCGCGACAACCGGCGTGGTCGTGTCGGAGGACACGTTCGGCCCCGTGTCGGACAATGCCGCCGGCATCGCGGAGATGTCCGGCGAGTTCGAGGGTGAGCCCGAGCGCATCATGGTGAGCCTCGACGCCGTCGGCAACACGACGAAAGCGGTGACGAAGGGCTTCGCGATCGGATCGGCCGTCATTGCCGCGGTCGCGTTGTTCGCCAGCTTCATCGAGACCATCGGCAACGAGGACAACGCGATCTCGAAGTTGATCGGGACCAAGGACGCGGTCACGGGCAGGATCCTGAACGTGTTCGACCTCGTGAAGATCAACGTCGCCGATCCGAAGCAGTTCATCGGATTGCTCGTCGGTGGATCGGTGGCGTTCCTCTTCTCCGCGCTCGCGATCCGCGCGGTCGGGCGCACCGCCAATGTCGTCGTCCAGGAGGTACGGCGTCAGTTCGCCGACGGCAAGATCATGAGCGGCGAGAAGCGCCCCGACTACGCGCCCGTCATCGACATCTGCACCGCGGCCTCGCTGCGCGAGCTCGCGACTCCCGCGCTCCTGGCGGTGCTCACGCCGGTGATCATCGGGTTCGGCATCAACGCGCTGGCGCTGGGCGCGTTCCTCGCGGCGGTCATCCTCACCGGCCAGTTGATGGCGAACTTCCTCTCGAACTCCGGTGGCGCGTGGGACAACGCCAAGAAATACATCGAGGACGGCAAGTACGGCGGCAAGGGCTCGGACGCGCACAAGGCCGCCGTCATCGGCGACACGATCGGCGACCCGTTCAAGGACACCGCGGGCCCGGCGCTCAACCCTCTGATCAAGGTGATGAACCTCGTGTCCCTGCTGATCCTGCCCGCGGTGATCAGCCTGCAGGACAACCAGGGCGCGCGCTATGGCGTGGCCGGGGCGGCGCTCGTCGTGCTGCTCACGGCGATCATGTTCTCGAAACGCTCGGGAGCCACGCTGGCGGCGTCACCCGACCGGCCGATCGACAAGGCGACGCCGGCACCGGTCGCGAGCGGCGACTGAGCACACGGGGGAATCAGCGACGTTCGATGCGGAACACCGGATGCCGGGGAGCGATGCGAGCCACCTCGGCATCCGGGGAGCCGGCGTCGACGCCGTCGAAGAACACGCCGGTCTCGGCCTTCCATCGCTTCAAGTACGCGCGCAGCACGTCGGGCTTCTCGTCGTCGGAGAGCTCGACGCCGTGGAAGGGCTCGATCCTGCGGCCCAAGGCGAGCTCGCCCTCGCTGTCCGAGGCGCGAAGGTTGCGTACCCACTGCGTCTCGCCGCGGGGGGCGACGAGGTAGCGGTCTCCTTCGTAGGTCAAGAGGTTCACCGGTGTGGTCCGTACCTCGCCCGTCTTGCGGCCGCGCACACGGAGGACCCGTGAGCCCCACACCGACACACCGAGGCGCGTCAAGCCGGCGACGACGCGGTTGAAGACGTTGCGCGTGAACCAGCCCGGCCGGCGGTAGTGCGCGCTCATTCCGCTTCCGCTGCCGCGGCGCGCTGCCGGCGATGCCTGCGGTACTCGAGGAAGGGCGGGATCAAGGACAAGACGATGATCACCGCGACGATGGGCAACAAGTACTTGTCGATGTTGTCGGAGCCGATCTGCTTGCCCAGGAAGAAGCCGAGCACGCTGACCCCGACCGCCCACAACGCGGCACCCGTGAGGTTGGCGGAGACGAAGGAGCGTTGCGGCATCCGACTGGTGCCGGCGAGCATCGGCACGATCGTCCGCACGAACGGGATGAAACGTGCCAGCACCACCGCGCGCGGGCCGGAACGGTCGAAGAACGCCTGCGCCCGCTCGAGATATTCGGTCTTGAAGATGCGCGCATCCGGCTTGAACAGACGAGTGCCGAAGCGGCTGCCCAGCAGGTAACCGAGCTGGGCGCCCAGCAACGCGGCCGCAAAGGCGCCGAGGACGACGAGGGCCAGGTTGAGGTGGGGATCGTTGCCGCCCGCCTTCGTCGAACAGAAGAACCCGGCGATGAACAGCAGGGAGTCCCCCGGCAGGGGGGCGGGCACGAGTCCCGACTCGATGAACACCACCAGGAGGAGGCCGGCGGTCCCGAAGGTGTCGATCAGGTCCCGGGGATTCAGCCAGTTGAGCGCGAACACAGCGGGCAACGTTAGACCGTGCGCGCAGAGTGGTATTGCACCCACAGTTTGACACCGGTGGGGAGTCCGTGGCACTACGGAAAAGCCGGGGCGGGCTACGGTCCGCGACCCGACTGCCGAGAAAGACGCGACCCAACCCGGAGTTCGAGAGCACCCAGTGGCACGACCGCTCGTCATCGTCGAATCGCCCGCGAAGGCCAAGACCATCGCGGGTTATCTCGGTCGCGACTTCACCGTGAAGGCGAGCGTCGGGCACATCCGCGACCTGCCCGGGAGCAAGGACGAGGTGCCCGACGCCAAGAAGGAGACGCACGGCCGCCTCGCCGGCATCGATCCGGACGACCACTTCGACGTCGTCTATGTCGTGCACCGCAACAAGAAGAACGTCGTCGCCGAGCTGAAGCAGGCGCTCAAGAACGCCGACGAGCTGATCGTCGCGACCGACGAGGATCGTGAGGGCGAGGCGATCGGGTGGCACGTCCTCGAGGTGCTGAAGCCGCGTGTGCCGGTGAAGCGGATGGTGTTCCACGAGATCACCCCGCACGCGATCCGCGAAGCGCTCGACCATCCGCGTGAGCTCGACATGAAGCTCGTCGAGGCCCAAGAGGGGAGGCGAATCCTCGACCGGCTCGTCGGCTGGGAGACGTCGCCGGTGTTGTGGCGCGTGTTCGGCCGAGGTCAGGCCGCGTCGGCCGGCCGTGTCCAGAGCGTCGCCGTCCGCCTCGTCGTCGAGCGCGAACGCGCGCGCATGCGGTTCCGCTCGGGGCAGTGGTACGACCTCGAGGGCACGTTCCTGGCTGCGACGGACGCCGGGCAGCCGTTCGTTGCGGCGCTGTCGGAGCTCGACGGCAAACGTGTCGCCGAAGGAAGGGACTTCGACCCCGCCACCGGCGACATCAACGCTGCTCGCGCGGACGAGGTCGTGCTGCTCGATGCAGGTCGTGCCGGCGCGTTGGCCGACCGCTTGCGCGACGTGCCGTACGCCGTGGCGTCGGTCGAGTCGGACCCGTTCACCGAACGCCCCCGTGCTCCCTTCACGACGTCGACGCTGCAACAGGAGTCCGGCCGCAAGCTGCGTTTCACCGCCTCCCGCACGATGTCCGTCGCCCAACGGCTGTACGAACGCGGGTACATCACCTACATGCGCACGGACAGCACCAACCTGTCCGAGCAGGCGATCACTGCGGCGCGTACCGCGATCCGCGAGCAGTACGGCGACGAATACCTTCCCGCGCAGTCCCGGACGTACAAGAGCAAGGTCAAGAACGCGCAGGAGGCGCACGAAGCGATCCGGCCCGCCGGCGATCGCATCCGTACGCCCGACGAGGTGCGCGGTCAGCTCGACGGCGACGAGCAGCGGCTCTACGAGCTCGTTTGGATCCGGACCGTTGCCTGTCAGATGGCGGACGCGCGCGGCAACAAGCTGACCATCCGCTTGCGCGCGACGTCGACGGACAACGAGTCGGCAATCTTCCGTGCGGCCGGCAAGTCGTACGACTTCCTCGGCTGGCGGCGCGCATATACGGAGGACGTCGACGAAGGCGACGAGGTGGAGTCGGAGACGCGGCTCCCCGCGGTTGCGGAAGGCGACGACGTCGCGTGCACGGAGCTCGCATCGGTCGGTCACGAGACCAAGCCGCCGGCGCGTTACACCGAGGCAAGCCTCGTGAAGGAGCTCGAGCAGCGCGGCATCGGACGCCCGTCCACTTACGCCGCGGTCATCGAGACGATCCAGGCGCGGAACTACGTGTGGCGGAAGGGGACGGCGCTGGTTCCCGCATGGACCGCCTTCGCGGTGACCAACCTGCTCGAACGGCACTTCGGTCACCTCGTCGACTATTCGTTCACCGCAACGATGGAAGAGGCGCTCGACGTCATCGCCCGTGGTGAGGAGGAGGCCGAGAAGTGGCTCCATTCCTTCTACTACGGCAACGGCAGTCCGGGGCTTCGCGACCTCGTCTCGGACCAGCTCCTCGGGCGCATCGATCCGCGTGGAGTCAGCACGATCCCGATCGGGGCCGACGAGACGGGCCACGAGCTCGTTGTCCGGGTCGGCCGCTACGGGCTGTACGTGCAGCGCGAGGAGAACGAGACAGCGTCGCTGCCGCCCGACATCGCGCCTGACGAGCTGACGATCCCGCTTGCACTCGACCTGATCGCGAAGCAGTCCGAAGGCCCCAAGGCGCTGGGGGCCGATCCCGAGACAGGTCTGCCGGTGTACGTGCTCACAGGCCGGTTCGGGCCCTACGTGCAGCTCGGCGACCAGGAAGAGGGCTCGAAGAAGAAGCCGAAGCGCGCCTCGTTGTTCTCGTCCCAGACGCCGGAGACAGTGACGCTCGACGATGCCTTGCGCTTGCTGAGCTTGCCGCGTGTGGTCGGTGCCGACGCCGAAGGCCGTGAGATCCTCGCCTCGCCGGGACGGTTCGGCCCGTACCTGAAGCGCGCCGACGGCGACACGCGCAGCCTCGTGTCGGAGGACCAGCTGTTCACCGTCACCCTCGAGGAAGCCGAGGCGCTGTACGCGCAGCCGAAGACCCGGCGCGGCCGTCAGCAGAAGCCGCCGATCGCCGAGCTCGGCGAGCATCCCGACAGCGGAGCGGCCGTGCGCGTGCTCGAGGGCCGCTACGGCCCGTACATCACCGACGGCACGGTGAACGCGACCGTGCCGCGCGGCCTCGATCCGGCGGCCCTCACGCTCGACGAAGCTGTCGGGCTGTTGCGTGCCAAGGCCCAACAGGGCCCTGCGAAGGTCCGCAAGGCGGCGAAGAAGGCCGCGAAGAAGACGGTCAAGAAGCCCGCGAAGAAGCAAGCGAAGAAGTTGGCGAAGAAGCCTGCCGAGAAGGCCACGAAGAAGGCGGCAAAACCCGCGGGCGAGTAGGGCCGACCATAGGCTGGCGGCACCGTGAGCGACCAAGCGCCGTTCATTCCGCCCTCACCCGAGTCCGAACCCATCCCGCCGAAGCCGTGGGAAGTGTTCCGGGCGCCCGGCTTTCCCCGCCTCTTCGCGGCGCAGGTGGTCTCGAGCATCGGCGACTGGACCGCGCTCTTGGCGATCCTCGTGCTCGCAAAGGACGTCTCCACCAACGCAGTCGGGCTCGTGATGATCGCCCGCATGCTTCCCGGCTTCCTGCTCGCGCCGATCGGCGGTGCGCTGGTCGATCGGTGGAACCGCAAGGTGGTGCTGGTGTCGTGCGACATCGTGCGCGCCGGTCTGCTCGCGGTGTTGCCGTTCTGGCACGACCTCCTCGGCCTCGTGGTGATCTCGTTCTCGATCGAAGTGATGACATTGCTCTGGGGTCCGGCCAAGGACGCGAGCGTTCCGAACATCGTCAAGGATCCCGACCAACTCGCGTCCGCAAACTCCCTCGGGCTCGTCGCGGCCTTCGGTACGTTCCCGGTCGGATCGTTGATGTTCGCGTTGCTCGCCGCGGTGGCGTCGTGGCTGGGCCACTTCGACATCCTCGATCGCCTCGGCGTCGGGCAGACTTCGCTGGCGATCTGGGTCGACGGGCTGACGTTCCTGGTCTCCGCGTTCTTGATCTCCCGTCTCACGCTGTCCAACGGAGAGCACGGCACGACGGAGCGTGTGCCCGCGAGACAAACGTGGCGCGACATCGCCGATGGCTTGCGGTTCATCCGCGCGAACTCAGTCGTGCGCGGTGTGATGGTCGGCCTCGCGGGCGGCCTGATCGGTGCGGGCTCTATCGTCCCCCTCGGCGCGATCTACGCGAAGGACGTCCTCAAGGCGGACGACTCGGCGTTCGGGTTCCTGACGACCGCGCTCGGTATCGGCGCCGCGATCGGAGTTGGCACCTTGCTGTGGTTGCAGCGCAGGCTGCCACGCGCGGCGGTGTTCACCACTGCGGTCGTCGTGACGGGCGTCGCCATCGGGGTGCTCGCATGGGTGTCGACGCTCGCGTTCGCGATCCTTCTCGTCGGCCTGTTCGGCGCGGCCGCGGGGTGTGCCTACGTGACCGGCTTCACGTTGTTGCAGGAGTCCGTCGCCGACGAGATGCGAGGCCGCACGTTCGCGACGCTCTACACCGTCGTACGCGTGTGCCTACTGCTCTCTCTCACTCTCGGGCCGTTCGTCGCGAGTGGCCTCGGCGCGCTCTCGGATCGGTTCCTCGACGGTGAGCTCTCTCTCGGCTCGGCAACCTTGAGCCTGCCGGGGGTACGCCTCGCGTTGTGGGCGGGCGGCGGCCTGACGGTGCTCTCGGGGGTTGCCGCGAGGCGCCGAATGAGGAAGATGCAGCGGGCGGGAGCCGCTACGCCGTGACGTTCATCGTCTTCGAAGGAGGAGAAGGGAGTGGGAAGAGCACGCAAGCGGCGCGGCTGGCGTCATGGCTGACGGGGCAGGGGCGAGATGTCGTCTCGACCTTCGAGCCCGGCGACACCAAGGTCGGGGCGCAGATCCGTGACCTGCTGCTGCACGGCGACGCGCAACTCGATGCTCGCACCGAGTTGCTGCTGATGCTCGCTGATCGCGCGCAGCATGTCACCGAGGTGATCAGACCCGCCCTCGCGCGCGGCGCGGTCGTGATCAGCGACCGCTACACGCCGTCGACGCTTGCGTATCAGGGGGAAGGACGGGGCCTGGGAGTCGCAGCGGTCGAGCCGATGGATGCCGTCGCAACGGGCGGACTGGTGCCCGATGTCGTCATCGTGCTCGACGTGCCCGACAATCTCGCCGAGGCGCGCGTCGTCACGGTGCGCGACCGGCTCGAGCGCGCGGGTGACGAGTTCCACGCTCGTGTGCGAGCCGCGTATCGCGAGCTTGCGGCCGATCGCGGCTGGCGTGTCGTCGACGGCAGCGTTGCGCCCGGCGACGTGGAGCTGCACGTCCGTGAGGCGGTCGCGCACCTCTTTTCATAGTCTTGCCGCGCGGACCACGAAGCAGAGGAGGCAAATGACCACGTTCGCGGGCGTCGTCGGCCAGGATCGCGCGCTCGAGCCGCTCGAGCGCGCGGCGGCGCGGCCTGCGCACGCTTATCTCGTCGTCGGTCCGCGGGGTTCCGGTGTCGAGGAGGCTGCGCGCGGGTTCGCCGCGATGCTGATCGGCGTCAGCGACGACGAACGCGGTCTCCGGCTCGTCCAGCGGGGTGTGCATCCCGACGTCGTCGAGTTCGAACCGGCAGGCGCCTCGTATCGTGTCCGTGAAGATGTGCGCGAACGCATCCTTCCGGAAGCAGCGCGCGCGCCGATCGAGGCGGAGCGCAAGGTGCTGATCCTGTTCGAGGCCGAACGACTCCGCGGGAATCAGAACGAGTCGGCGAACGCGATGCTGAAGACCCTCGAGGAGCCGCCTGCGCGGACGGTCGTCCTTCTCGTCACGTCGGTCGCCGACGACTTGTTGCCGACGATCCGTTCGCGCTGCCAGCGCATCGACTTCGCACCGCTCTCCGACGGCGCGGTGCAAGCGGCGCTGGAGCGTCAAGGCGTGCCGGCGGCGGAGGCCGAGCGTGCCGCGGCTCTTGCCGGTGGTCAGCTCGCGCGTGCGATGGCGTTCGTCGGTCCCTTGCGCGAGCTACGGGAGGCGTTCGCGTCGGTGCCCGCTCGTGTCGATGGCCACGGTGCAACCGCCCTCGCAGTCGCGCAGGAGCTCGATGCCGCGGTCGAGGAGGCGGCGGCGACCGTCGCCGACCGTCAACGCGGCGAGCTCGACGCGTTCGACGCGGAGATGGAGCGGCTGGGGTACGCCGATCGCGAGGCGCAGCGCCTGCGCCGGCGCGTCGAGGAGCGGCACAGACGTGAAGCGCGACGAGCGCGCATCGACCTGTTGCTCGAAGGCGTCACCGCGATCGAATCGGTCTACCGCGATGTGCTTGCATCGCCTGCACCGACGCTCAACCGCGACCGCACGGTGCTGTACGTCGAACCGCGCGCAGCGGTGGCGGCGCTCGACGCCTGTCGTGATGCTCGGGAAGCCTTTCCGATCAACGAGAAGGGAATCGTGCGCCTCACGTACTTGCTGCTCTGCCTCCCGCCCGGGCACTGACGCGCCGATGTAACGCGGGTATCCGGCCGGGCGTCCGACCCTTCATCGGATGTCGAAGGGTGCAATCGTGAGCTGGCCGGCCTGTGGCGCCACCGTTGACGATGACGCCTTCTGCCCATGGTGCGGGCTCGAGCT
>DASQHW010000196.1:0-2721 GCA_035631895.1 Acidimicrobiia bacterium
GACCATCCGGAGCGCGGGCTCGTCCTTCCCGATCAGTTCATCCCGCTCGCCGAGCAGACGAGCCTCATCACCGAGATCGACGACTACGTCTGGATGGAGGTGTGCCGTCAAGCTGCCGTCTGGGCTCGCGATTACCCCGACAAGGCTGACCGCTTCGTCAGTGTGAACGTCTCGGGCCGTGAGCTCCGGCATGCGAACCTCGCGGCCCGGCTCAATACCGCGATCGAGCACGCGGCGCTCGAGCCGCACCGCCTCGTGGTCGAGTTGACAGAGACGTTTCTCGTGAGCGACGACAAGGCAGCGACGCGCACGCTCGACGACGTCCGAGCGCTCGGGGTGCGGATCGCGCTCGACGACTTCGGTGCCGGGTACTCGTCCCTCGACTACCTCCGTCGGTTGCCGATCGACATCATCAAGCTCGACAGGGCGTTCACGAATGAGCTCCCCGGCGAGCGCGCGTGCCTCCTCGTCGCCGCGGTGGGGCAGCTCGCGAAGGACCTTGGGGCTTCGAGCGAAGCCGAAGGCATAGAGACCTTCGAGCAACTGCAGATCCTGCGCGCCGCGGGGTGGCAGTTGGGCCAGGGCTATTACTTCGCACGACCGCAGTCTGCGGACGCGACAGCAGCATTTCTGCGCACCTGACCGCGTAGACCACTGATCAATGCATTTTCACCACCAATACACAACGGCGAATTGAAGCAAAAGGCGCGGGATTTGCTTCGTCTTTTGCTTCATATACCGATGAGACCGTTGTAGCGGTTGTGCACGGGCGCCTCACGTCATTTCGCACTCGACGGTGAAGAGCATGGGCAGTATCCGAAAGTCGTCGAAGGTCTCGAGCGGCGGTTGGATGCGCGCCGTCGTGGAGAGTCTGCGCGACGTCGTCTGGGTGCACGACCTCGACGGCACCGTGACGTATTGCAGTCCGGCGACGAACACGGTGCTGGGATATGCGCCCGAAGAGCTGCACGGGACGAACGAAGCCGACCTGATTCATCCGTTCGATCTCGGACCTCGCAAGGCCATGCTCGACCAGCTCGTGGCGACGGGCGAACCGCAGCCGCCCGTCGACCTACGGCTGCGGAGGCGCGACGGATCCTTCGGCTGGTTCGAGATCACCGACAGCGACCTGTTGGACGATCGCGCCGTCCACGCCATTGTGACGACTGCCCGTGATGTCAGCGCGCGCAAGGCTGCCGCCGACGAGCTCATCGACCTGAGCATGCATGATTCACTCACCGGTCTGCCCAATCGCATGGTGCTCATGGACCGGCTCGAGATTGCTCTGGCGCGTACCGCGCGCACCGATTCGATGCTCGCGGTGATGTTCTGCGATCTCGACGGGTTCAAGGTGATCAACGACACGCTGGGCCACCAGATCGGTGATGAGCTGTTGAGAGAGGTCGCACGACGCCTCAAGACCGGGCGCCGCAAGTCCGACACCGTCGCGAGGACCGGTGGCGACGAGTTCGTCGTGGTCTGTGACGGGCTCACCGGGGTGCGTGACGCGACCGATATCGCCGCGCAGATTCGTGACGCGGTCGAACGGCCGCTTGCACTCCACGGCACCTCGGCGTCGGTCTCGGTCAGCATCGGGATCGTCACCGTGCAGGGCGCCGCCGCGAAGGGAATGGAGCCGTCGACGTTGCTCCGCCACGCCGACGCCGCGATGTACCGCGCAAAGGTGCAGGGCAAGGCGCGCTGGCACGTCTTCGACGATGCGCTCATCGACGAGGTCACGCACCGTACGGAGCTGGAAGCGGAGCTACGACCGGCCCTGGAACGCCGCGAGCTCGTGCTGCACTACCAACCGATCTACGACCTGCACAGCGGGCTCATCGTGGGGGCCGAGGCACTCATACGGTGGGACCACCCGACGCGTGGGCTCCTGTTTCCCGGCCAGTTCCTCGCCGTCGCCGAACAGACGGGTCTCGTCGTCTCGATCGGTGAATGGGTCCTCCGTGAGGCTTGTGCCCAGCTGCGGAGGTGGCAACACGAATTCGGCCGGCCGGCGTGGGTCTCGGTGAACCTGTCCCTCCGACAGGTCGTCGAACCCGGACTCGCAAGGACGGTGCGGGCGATCGTCGCAGGCGCCGATCTGGAGCCGCATTGCCTCTGGCTCAACCTCAGCGAGACGGCGCTGATGCGCGCGGGGCACTCCGCCTCGGTCGAGCTTGCCGCCGTTGCAGCGCTCGGCGTACAGCTCGGCATGGACGATTTCGGCACGGGCAACACGTCACCGGCGCAGCTCCAACGCCTGCCAATCGATTATCTCCGCATCGGTCAGAGCTTTGTGGCGAACCTGGATGCTGCGATCCCATCGGACGAAGACGGGAACGCCGTCGTCCGAGCGCTCGTGGACATCGGCCGTGGCCTGAAGCTGCGCACGATCGCCGACGGGATCAGGCAAGACGAAGCGCTCGTGCTCGTGCGCGAGTTCGGCTGCCAATACGGACAGGGCAATCTCCTCGGGCGCCCCATGACCACCGAGGAATTCACGCGCCACATCGCGTCCCGCGGTGTCGAACGAGTGCCCGATCACCTGACCTCGCGTGTCTGATCGCGTAAGAAGTCGCGTCCACCCGCAGGTGAGTCGGCTACACGTCCTGGGTGTGCAGGTGCCGCCGGGTGCCGGGGTTTTCGAAACGCCCGTCGGGATGGCGCGCGAAACGGCCCGCGTCGCGGCCGTGGACCGGGTCGTCGGTGGGCCAGGGCCAGCCG
>DASQHW010000197.1:0-5299 GCA_035631895.1 Acidimicrobiia bacterium
CAGTGCCGGCACCGGTGGCTGGTGGAGGGTCGTCGGCTGCCCCTGGTCGTGGTCGGTGTCACCGGGCGTCGGTCACGTCAACGTCGGCCCGGGCTCCGAGGAGCGTGCCTATCTGTCGCGCTTCAACATCGTGAACGCCGATGTGCGGGAGAAGGTGACCTTGCCGCGTTGCGCGGCGGGCGACTGTGGCAGCTTCGTGGTCGGCCGGTACACGCCCGCGTACAACCCGACGTATTACCGGGTCGGCGCGGTGCAGGGCGCCGGAAGGGCACACGTCTTCATTCGTGCGCAGCGCAGTGACGGTACGTCGCTCGCCGGCGATGTGGACACCGGTCTCGCTGCCGCCGACGGCGCGGTGTTGTCGCAGCGCGTCCAGTTCCAGGGGACGAACCCGACGATCATCCGGGCCCGCGTGTGGAAGGCCGGCACCACCGAGCCCTCGACCTGGCAGCTCAGTTCCACTGATGGCAACGGCGCCGAGCAGGCCGCGGGGATGATGGGTGTGCGGTTCCGGAACGAGGACACGGGCGCTGCGCACGCGTTCGGTGTGTCGAGCTATCAGGTGACAGGCACTGCAGTGCCGGTGAGCGTGACGGCGAACCCGTCGGGGTCGGCACACTGGCTGTATGTGGTGCTCGACGGCCGGGTGTACGTGTACGACATCGACAACAACCATGCGCTGGTCAAGCAGTTCCCGATTCCCGAGGCCGGCAAGCGCGGCACGATCGTCGCGCCGTCGCGCGGACTGCTCTACATCAGCGAATGTGGGACGAACACCTGCAGCGGCTCGCACGGGAGCTTGCTTGCGTACGACCTCGTCAACGATGTCGTCGCGTGGGTCGCGAACTACTCCTTCGGTGTGGACCAGCCGGCCATCACGCCCAACGGCGCGACCATTTATATGCCGCACGGCACCGACGCTTCCGATGGTGTCCATTCGATCCTGGATGCGAGTGACGGCAAGCCGATCGGGTCGATCTCGACCGGCACCAAGGGCCACAACACGGTCGCCTCACTCGACGGCACCCAGGTATATCTCGCCGGCTCGGCAGGCAGCAATTTCAACTATGCCCATGTGGTCAACACGGCTACCAACCAAGTGGTGCTCAACGCGGGACCGACCGTCGATGGCGTGCGGCCGTTCACCGTCAACGGCAAGCACACCCTCATGTTCACGACGTCCAGCAATAGGTGTGGCTTTCAGGTCTTGAGCCTCACAACCGGGCACGTCCTCTACAGCGTCACCTTCTCCGGTTCGTGCTCCTGGTCGGCGAGCAACGCGCCCAGCCACGGCATCTCACTGTCGCCCGATGAGAAACGCGTGTATGTCGTCGATGCTCCGCTCGACCAGGTCGAGGTCTACGACGTGAGCAAGCTTCCAACCTCGGCACCGACCCTGGTGTCCGCAGTGCAACTGACCTCGTTCGGGGGCTACGAGAGCTCGTGTCAGACCTTCTGCGAACGCGAAGGTTGGGTCTTGAACGACCTGTCGGGTCGCTATGTGTACGTGGGTGACACCGGGAACGTCGTCAGCACGGCCACACTCAAGGTCATCGCCACGCTGCCGGCGCTCCAGAACACGCGCCAGCTCGCGGAAGTGGACTGGGGAAGCGGGGCGCCGAGAGGCACGAGTACGCGCTTCGGTCTCGGCCGCGTGACCAGTTAGGTTCTTCGTCGAAGACGACGCGCGTCCCTCCTCGCGGTTCAGCCCGTGACGCGTCCGATGCCGAAGACGCATCCACGGCCCGGCGTCTCGGTGCCGATACGGTCAGCGGGTGCCGACCACGTCTCGATTGTCGAATCGCGTCCGGCGCGGAAGGCAGATCGCTCTCGTCGCGCTGATTGCCGTGTTCGCCGTCGTGGCTGCGGCCGAGTCGAGCAGCGCGACGTCGTCGAAGATCGCCCCCAACCCGAGCGCGGTGACGCTCACCGAAGGCCAGTCGCACGATGTGCAGTTCACACTGGACGCGCCGATCATCGCGCCGGTTGGCGGCACACCGGACGTCACGATCAACTTCACGGTGAGCGACCCGTCACGAGTGACGTTGTCGGCGAACTCGCTGACGTGGACGGCACCGGAGTGGTTCCAGGTCCGTACGCTGACATTGCACGCGTTGCACGACGGAGTGCACGACGCGAGCAACTCCGTGACGCTGCAGTACGTCGCGGTCTCGGACAGCGCGTACTACAGCGGCTTCACGGGCGCCGTCACGGTGACGATCAATGACATCGACGCGGCGCCCACGACGACGACGACGACAACGACCACCGCGACCTCGAGCACGACATCGACGACCGTCGCCACGACGACTTCGACGGCGGCCGCCGTCGCGTCGAAGCCCGCGACGACGATCTCCGGCGGCGAGATGCCGCGCACCGGGACGACGCCGCGCAACGGCGCCATCCTCGGCATCGCGCTCCTCGCGATCGGTGCAACGCTCCTCACTGCCGCGCGCGGAAGGCGACGGGCGAGCTGACGAGGTCGTCGCCGGCCTGACCGTCGTGCGGCGAAAAGACCCGAACAACGTGTCCATCCTCGTTGCTCGCGCGAGATGAGGTCGTCGACCACCGTTGACCATCCTTGGTCGGTCCCGAGACCATTGGACTTCTCCAATACCCGAAACGTGCGGCTGTGATGCGCTTGTTTGCCGTACGACGTGCAAGGGAAACCGTTGGGCATGTCGCGTCCTTCGATCCCCTTCCTCGCTAGATGACTGTCCTCGCGCGAGCGCATCGGGTTGCGGCAGAACCCATGCTGCCAAGGGCTCGGGGCTCCGCGACCGAGGAGCTCTTTGCGCATCTGCAACAACAGTGTCGTGCACTGCCGCGCCAACCGGAGCCCGACGATGCCGAGGACGCGGCGCTCGCGCTGTACGTCCTGTACGAGCTGCACTATCGGGGTTTCGCCGCGGTCGACGAGCGGTGGGAGTGGGAGCCCTCCGTCCTGCGTTGCCGCCGAGCGCTCGAAGAAGGATTCGAGCACGACCTCCGCACGACGGTACGGAGAATCGATGTCGCGCCTTGTCGTGTCGTCGAAGAGCTTCAGGCGATCGCGACGAAGGGTGGCCCGTCGCTCTCGGGCTGGCTGGAAGCGCGCGGCACGCGCGAGCAGATGCAGGAATACGCGGTGCATCGATCGGCGTATCAGCTCAAGGAAGCCGACCCGTACACCTGGGCGGTACCGCGGCTCTACGGCGCGGAGAAGGCGGCGTTGGTCGAGATCCAGCACGGCGAGTACGGTGACGGACGCGCGGACGCCCTGCATTCGGCGCTCTTTGCCGACACGATGCGAGCGCTCGAACTCGACCCGACGTACGGGGCGTACATCGACCGCATCCCGGCGGTCACGCTCGAGACCGTCAACCTCATGTCGCTCTTCGGCCTGCATCGTCGTCTCCGTGGCGCGCTGGTCGGGCACCTGACGCTGTTCGAGATGTGTTCGGTCGGGCCCATGCGTCGATACGCCTTCACGCTGCGGCGCCTCGGAGTACCGGCGGCCGCGCCGTTCTATGACGTGCACGTGGATGCCGACGACCGGCATGCGGCGATCGCGTTGTACGACATGGCCCGCGGGCTCGCGCACGACGAACCCGACCTGGCCAACGACATCATCTTCGGCGCGCACGCCCTCGACGCAGTCGAGAGCGCATTCGCGCGCCACCTGCTCGAGTCGTGGCAGGCGGGCCGTTCGTCTCTGCGCCCGTGCTGACGTACCTGCTCCCGCTGCGCGTGGACGACGGCGAGGATCTCTCCGAGCTCGCGCGCTATCTCGATGAGATCGCCGGCGTGGTCGACGACGTACTGGTGGTCGACGGTTCGTCGGAGCGGGCGCTCGCGCGCCACCGGACCATGTTTTCGCACCGGGTAAGAGTCGTGCCGCCTGCCCACAGGACACTGATGGGGAAGGTCGGCAATGTGATGACCGGGCTCGAGCAGGCGCGCTACGAGAAGGTGGTGATTGCCGACGACGATGTGCGGTATGCGGCCGACCAGTTGCACGACATCGGCCGCCGGCTCGAGGACGCAGACATCGTGCGGCCACAGAACTACTTCACGCCACTTCCGTGGCATGCGCGTGTAGACACCGCCCGCACACTGCTCGCCCGCGTGACGGGAGGCGACTGGCCCGGCACGCTCGGGGTCCGCCGGTCAGTGGTGTTGCGAGCGGGCGGATACGCGGGCGACGTGATGTTCGAGAATCTCGAGCTCGTGCGAACGGTCCGAGCGGCCGGTGGGCGGGAAGTGCTCGCACTCGACCTCAATATTGCGCGACGCCCGCCGACGTCCGCGCATTTTCGTCGCCAGCAGATCCGCCAGGCGTACGACGAGCTCGCACGTTTGCCACGGCTCCTGGTCTCGCTCGCAGTCTTGCCTCTGGGTGTGTCCGCGGTCGTCGCACGGCAGTGGCGCGCAATCGCCTGCGCCGCGCTTGCTGTGACGACGGCTGCCGAAGTCGGCCGCCGGCGCGCGGGGGGCCGGCGCGTGTTCCCGGCGTCGTCGTCCCTGCTCGCATCCCCGTGGGTCATATGGCGTTCGGTGTGTTCGTGGGCCGCGCTGATCGCCTTTACACGTGGTGGTGTGACCTATCGCGGAACGCGTGTCCGCCGAGCCGCGACCTCGATGCGGGCTCTGCGAAGGAGCAGTCATGAACGCGAAGACCAACGGGAGCGCCGCCAGATCGCCTCATGAGGACTGAGTGGGCCTGGTGCGACAGCTTTCAAACCCTCGCGCCCACCCAATAGACCTTCTCTCCGACTGACGCATCGCACACGACGCGTCAACTGAGGCGGTCCTGACCTGTCCAGATGGATCCCATACCCGGCGTTAGGAGGCACCTCGAACGTCGTTCTGTCCGTTGCGCTGATGGCATGACGACGCCGGAAGGGCCATGATGCGCTCGTCGTTTCGGGTTCGCTTCGAGGCGGGAGGACGAGGATGGGCCAGTCCCTTGCGAAGACGGTGATTGACGAGATCGTCGGGGACGTTCCCACGTCGGGCCGGCGGGCACTTCACGCGAAGGGCACACTGTGCGCCTCGACGTTCACGCCGACGGCTGAGGCCGCGCGGCTGTCGCGTGCTGAGCATTTCGCGGGGCCAACGCTGCGCGCGCACGTCCGTTTCTCGAATGGCAGTGGCGTGATCGGTGCTGACTATGCGCCGAGAGAGGGCCGCGGCATGGCGGCGAAGATCTATCTTGTCAACGGTGCGACGACGGACATCGTCGCGGTTTCGCTGCCGACTTTTTTCGTCCGCACACCCGACGACTTTCTCGAGTTCATCCGCGTCCGTCGTCCCGATC
>DASQHW010000198.1:0-7283 GCA_035631895.1 Acidimicrobiia bacterium
AAGCCGATGAAGCTGTTCACCGTGTACGCGCCGCCGCAGCACAAGCCAGGCACGATTCAGGCCAGGAAGCCTCGAAACGAGGAGAAGGGGTTCAGCGAGCTGGAAGCGCAGCTCGCCGAGTGATCGGGTAAGCCGTCTTCCGTCGAGCCCTACGATCAAGAATCGTGGGGCCCGACGTGTGGATTCCGCCTGAAGCCACCGCCGAGCAGCGCGCGATGCTGCCCGAAGGCATCTCAGTGCACGAGGTCCCCGCCGACGGAGATGCGAGCGCGCTCGGCCGCGGCGAGTTCCTCATCGCAGACTTCCACTTCGACCGCGTCGTGCGCGCGATGCAGACGCTGCGGGGCCTCCGAGTCGTCCAGTCCATGTCGGCCGGCGTCGACTCGCTGCTGCCCTTGGTGCCGGCCGGCGTGACGCTGTGCGACGCGGGCGGCGTGCACGACATCTCGGTGTCCGAATGGACGGTGATGGCGATCCTCGCGCACTGCCGCAATCTGCCGCCGCTCCTCGACGCACAGCGTCGGGCGCGGTGGGAACGCACGGGTGGCGACGACCTGGAAGGCAAGTCCGTCTTGATCCTGGGTTACGGCTCGATCGGTCGCGCGCTGGAAAGCCGGCTGCTGCCTTTCGGCGTCGAGATCATCCGGGTCGCGAATCACGCTCGCGAAGGAGTGCACACGCGCGCCGAGCTGCCGGGTCTGCTGCCGAAGGCGGACGTCGTCGTCGTGCTGCTTCCGCTCACCGAGCAGACCCGCGGACTGGTCGACGAGCGGTTCGTCGACGCGATGCGGCCGGGCGCGCTGCTCGTGAATCCGGCGCGTGGCGCAATCGTGAACACCGATGCATTGCTCGCCGCGCTGCAGGCGGGTCGCATCCGTGCGGCGCTCGATGTCACCGATCCCGAACCGCTGCCCGACGGCCATCCGTTGTGGACTGCGCCGGGCGCGCTGATCACGCCGCACATCGCGGGCGCCGTCGCGCGGGCGTTCGAGCGGGCGTGGAAGCTGGCCGGCGAGCAGGTCCGCCGCTATGCCGCGGGTGAGCCGCTCCGCAACGTCGTCGTCGACGGTTACTGAGGGACGTGCATCCAGGCGGCCTTGTCCTCGTGATCGTGGGTGCGGCCGGCGTCGGGGCGCTTCACTCCGTGCTCCCCGACCATTGGGTTCCCCTGGCCGTCGTCGCCAGGACGCAGCGGTGGCCGCTCGTCAGGCTCGCGGCTGTGAGTGCGCTCGCCGCGGGAGGCCACGTGCTGACATCGGTCGTGCTCGGCGGCGCCATCGCGCTGGTCGGGCTGCAGTTTCGACACCAGGTCGAGACGCAGCAGGGCCACATCGTCGGAGTGGTCCTCGTAGTCACTGGCGTGGCGTTCCTGGTCTGGGGCCTCACCGGGCACGGGCACGCGCACGCGCACGACGACCATTCGAACCACGCTCACGAGCACGAGCACGAGCACGAGCACGCGCACGGTGAAACCCGGCACACGCACCGCCACAGCCACGACGCCTTCGTCCAGCACCACGCGGAGCTCATCGCCGAGCGCGCGGCCAGCCACACGCTGGCCGGACGCCTCACGGCGGTCGCCGTGCCGTTCGGTGTTGCCGCGTCGCCCGACCTGACCTTCCTGCCGTTTGCGGTCGCCGCCAGCGCGTACGGCGGCGCTGCAGTCGTCTCCGTGCTGGTGATCTTCGGCGCCGTCACGCTGTGCACGTTCGTCGGCCTCACCGTGATCGCGACCGCCGCCGGCTACCAGATGCGCGGCGAATGGCTCGAGAAGAACGCCAACACGATCACTGCGCTGGTCCTGATCGCGATCGGGGTGGTCGCCTTCATCGAGCGCTAGAGGCTAGGGCGCCGCTCTGCGGCGAGGTTGACCGCGTCGATGATCTTCTGGTAGCCGGTGCAGCGGCAGAGGTTGCCCGAGAGCTCCTCACGGATCACCTCGTCGGTCGGATGCGGGTCGCGCGCGAGCAGGTCGGTCACCGCCACGACGAGGCCCGGGGTGCAGAAGCCGCACTGCACCGCGCCCGCTTCGACGAACGCGCGCTGGACGTAGCTCATCTCGCCGTTCTCCGCCAGACCTTCGACGGTCCGCACGTCGCGACCCGAAGCCTGTGCGGCGAGCACGAGGCACGAGCAGACGACCTCACCGTCGAGCCACACCGAGCAGGATCCGCACTCCCCCTGCTCGCACGCGTTCTTGGTGCCGAACAGGTGCAGCCCGTCTCTCAGCAGGCCGAGCAGGCTCGTGCCTTCCCACACGTCGGCCTCGTGCGGCCTGCCGTTGACGTTGAGGCGAATCAGCATCGCTCGGCCAACGCCCATGACAGCGCGCGGCGGGCGAGCACCGCGCAGGCGAGCCTGCGGTAGGACGCGGTGCCGCGCACGTCGTCGATGGGACGCGCGGCACCGGCGACCAGCGTGCCGAACTCATCGAGCTCTTCGGGTGAGATCGAACGACCGCGCTCGAGCACGCCGCGCGCGAAGTGTTCGGCCTCGGTGGCGCGCAGGATCGTCGGACCGACGGAACCGAGCGCAACGCGGACCTGCTGCCGGTCCGCGTCGAGAACGAGACACAGGCCGACGACCGCGATCACCATCGCATTGCGCGTGCCGACCTTCGAGAACGAGCCGGCGCCCCTGACCGCGCGCCAGCTAGCGCCGAGGATGAGCTCGTCCGGCTGCAGAGCGGTGCGCTTCGGTCCGACGAGGAACTCGTTCCAGGAGATGCGGCGCGAGCCTCGCGCGGCGCTGGCCACCTCGACGGTCGCGTCGTACGCGGCGAGGACGGGAAGCGCATCGCCCGCGGGCGAGGCGGTGCCGAGGTTGCCGCCCAGCGTGCCGCGGTGCCGGATCTGCGGCGAGCCGACGGTGCGAGCGGCCTGCGTCATCGGCCCGAGGTCGTCGAGCTCGCGGATCAGCCTGGTGTAGGTCACGCCCGCACCGACGTGAATGAAGCCGTCCTCTCGCCGCAGCATGGCGAGCTCCGGCAGCCGGCTGACGTCGATGATCGCAGCGGGCCGCGCGTGGCCGAAGTTGATCTCGACCATCACGTCGGTGCCGCCGGCGATCGGTCTTGCGTCGGGCCGCGCCGCCTTCATCTCGAGCGCCTCGGGAAGCGTCCGCGGGAGCAGCACATCCATGTTCACGTAACCAACCTAGTCGACCGCGAGCGGCACGACCTCGAAGCGGTTGACGTCGACGAGCCCCCGATCGGTGATCTTCAGCTCGGGGATCACCGAGAGGGCGAGGAAGCTCAGGCACATGAACGGAGCTTCCCAGGCGACTCCGTTCTTGCGCAGCACCTCCTCCATCTGCGTCAGCCGGCGGTGTACTTCGGCGAGCGGCGCGTCGGACATCAGTCCCGCGACCGGCAGCGGGAGCTCGCCCTTGATCTCGCCGCCCTCGGCCACGACGACGCCACCCCCTATCTCGGCGAGCCGCCGAACACAAACCCGCATGTCGTGATCGTCGACGCCGAGCACGACGATGTTGTGCGCGTCGTGGGCGACCGTCGAGGCGAACGCGCCTCGTCGCAAGCCGACGTTGGTAGCAAAGCCGACGCCGACGCGCCCGCTCGAGTGATGACGCTCGACGACGGCGATCTTTACGAGGTCGCGTGCTGGATCGGCGACGAGAAGGCCGTCGCAAACCGCAGGCGCGACGACGTCGGTCCCGGTCACGAGCTGGCCCGGGATGACGCGCATGACGCGAATGTGATGAGCCCCGCCGCGCACCTCGAAGGTGTGGTCGTCCACCGGCCCGATGTAAACCGTCTGCCGGACCCACTCGGGGATCTCGATCGGCCGGTCCACCGGCGCCGCGCCGCGCTTCAGCACCTGGCGTGGCTTGAACGTGCGCAGGTCGTCGAGCACGACAATGTCGGCCTGGTATCCGGGCGCGATGGCACCGAGGCGGGGGAGGCCGTGGTACTGCGCCGGATGCAGCGTCGCCATGACGAGCGCATCTTCGGGCTTCACGCCTTGCTCGACCGCGACCCTCAGCATCTGGTCGATGTGGCCCTCGTCGACGAGGAAGACCGGCTCCCGGTCGTCGGTGCAGAACATGCAGCGCTCCGGTCCGTACTCCTTGACGAGCGGCAGCAGGTCGAGGAGGTTGCGGGCGGCCGAACCCTCGCGGAGCATGATCCACATTCCGCGGCGTCGTTTCTCCAGCGCTTCCTCGACGGTCGAGCATTCATGGTCCGAGTAGATGCCGGCGGCGATGTACGCGTCGAGCGCCGGCGGCATGACGCCCGGAGCGTGGCCGTCGACGTGGTCGGTCCCGATCTGCAGCTTGGCGACCTCTCCTGGCGCTCCGGCGATGACGCCCGGGAAGTTCATCATCTCGGCCAGCCCGAGCACGCGATGCCGGCGGAGCAGCCCTTCCAGGTCGCCGATGGTGAACGGCCGGCGCGGCGATTCGAGCGGGGACGCGGGCACGCACGACGGCGCCATCACGAAAACGTCCAGCGGCACGTTCTCGCACGCGTCGAGCAGCCAGTGGACTCCGTCGGTGCCGAGCACGTTGGCGATCTCGTGAGGATCCGCCACGACCGCCGTCGTGCCGTGCGGCAGGACCGCGCGCGAGAACTGGTCGATCATCAGCTTCGACGACTCGATGTGGACGTGTGCGTCGATGAAACCCGGGACGAGGTACGCGCCGCGGACGTCCGTCCGCTCGCGCCCGTCGTATGCGCCGAGACCGACCACGTGGCCGTCCACGATCGCGACGTCGACGTCGAGCCATTCGCGGGTGAAGACCGAGAACACGCGTCCGCCGCCGAGAACCAGGTCGGCGGGCTCGTCCTTGCGGGCCACCGCGAGCCAGCGGGCGTTCATGCGGGGAACCATATAAGGAATCACGTCGTAGAGTCGGTCTCGGCCGGCCGTTGAACAGCCTCTCAGCAAACACTAAGGAAGCATCGAGATCGCTCCCAGATTCCGGGGCCAATCTGGAGTACGAAAAGACGTTCCAGGAGGACCGGAGGAAGACCCCATGTCAGTGAACAACCCGCTCGAACCGCAGCCGCCCGAGCCGGGCGCCCCGGACCAGAACAGCCTGCTGCCGCCGCCGGAGTACACCGGCGGAACGCCTCCGCCGCCGTGGGCCCCGCCCCCGGCCGCGCCTCCGCCAGACTCGATGTGGCACCGCGTCGCGGCGTTCATCGTCCTGATCGCCGTGGTCGCCGCCGCGGCGGGCATCGGCATCGGGTTCAGCGCCGCCCGCCTGATCAACGGCCACGAGATCGCGCAGAACTCCGGACAGCCGGAAGGGCCGATCTCGGCGGTGTCGCCGATCAACAACGGCTCGGGTGGCAACGCCTCCTCCGTCGTGGCGAAGGTCACGAAGGCGCTGGTAGACGTCAACACGACGGTCGGCAACAGCCAGGCGGCGGGGACCGGCATGATCATCAGCTCGACCGGCGAGATCCTGACCAACAACCATGTCGTGTCCGGCTCGTCGAGCATCACGGTCACCGTCCTCGCGCGCAACCAGCAGTACAGCGCCCACGTCGTCGGGGTTGACGTGTCGCAGGACGTGGCGGTGATCCAGATCGACCAGTCGGTGTCGGGTCTGCAAACCGTTACGTTCGCGAACTCGTCGACCATCAAGGTGGGCGACGCGGTCATCGCCGTCGGCAACGCACTCGGGCAGGGCGGTGCGCCGCACTCCGAGTCGGGCCACGTGACGGATCTCGACCAGACCATCACCGCGAGCGAGGGCGGCGGCAACTCGGAGACGTTGAACGGCCTGATCGAGAGCGACGCCGTCATCTATGAAGGCGACTCAGGCGGCGCGCTCGTGAACTCGTCGGGCCAGGTCGTCGGCATGATCACGGCGGGCCAGACGCAGGGCTTCCGCTCGTCGGCGTCCACGGTCGGATACGCGATCCCGTCGGACCACGCGCTCAGCGTCGTCAACCGGATTCGCGCCCGCGAGCAGTCGTCGGACCTCACGTACGGGCAGATCGGCTACCTGGGCGTCCAGGTGCAGAACCTCGACGCGAACAGCGCCGCGCAGCTTGGCCTGAGCATCACGTCGGGCGCGCTGATCGTCGCCGTCGTCCCCAACTCGCCGGCGTCCGCCGCGGGGATCACTCGCTACTCCGTGATCACGAAACTCGACGGCCGCACGATCGACTCGGCCGACACGCTCGGCCCCGTGATCAAGTCGCACCACCCGGGCGACCAGGTCTCGGTCACGTGGGTCAACTCGAGCGGCACCCACAGCGGCACAGCCACCCTCGGTGGAGTGAACCCCTAAGGCTCCCCGTCACAAAAACTGGAAGCGCGGTGCTTGATTAGAGTGAGCACCGCGCCTCCGGTTCTCAGGACGATCGAGCTCTCGAAGTCGTACGGCCGCCGGCTTGCGGTCGACCACCTCGAGCTGGAGGTCGGCCGAGGCGAGCTTTTCGGATTTCTCGGCCCGAACGGGGCAGGAAAGACGACCACCATCCGGATGGCGCTCGGCCTGATCGCGCCGACCGGAGGAGCGGTCGAGATCCTGGGTCGCGAAGTGAGCTCGCACCGCGCCGAGGTCTTGCCGCGCGTGGGTGCTCTCGTCGAGTCACCCGCGCTGTACGGCTACATGTCGGGCCGGGACAACCTCGTGGCGTTCGGCGATCTCCTGGGCGGCGTCCCGGCAAAGCGCGTGGACGAGGTGCTCGAGGTCGTATCGCTCAAGGGCCGCGAGCGGGACCGCGTCCGGACCTACTCGATGGGCATGAAGCAGCGGCTGGGGCTCGCGATCGCGCTCCTCAACGACCCTGACCTGCTGATCCTCGACGAGCCCGCCAACGGCCTCGACCCGGCCGGCATCGTCGAGATGCGCGACCTGCTCCGCAACCTGGCAGCCGCCGGCAAGACGGTGTTCATCTCGAGCCACGTGTTGAGCGAGGTGCAGCAGATCTGCACGCGGGTCGCGATCATCAACCACGGCAAGCTGGTTCGTGTCGCGCCTGTCGTGGAGCTGCTGCGCACGCCGGGCGAATTCGAGGTCAAGGTCGACTCGCCCGCCTCACTGCTGGCGGTGCTGCAGTCGCAGCCGTGGGGCGCAGACGCGCGCGCCGAGGACGGCGTCGTGATAACGAAGGCACCCGACGGCCGTGGTCGCGAGCTGATCAAGTTTCTCGTCGAGGGCGGCTTTGCGCCCGACGCGGTCAGCCCGCGGCAGCGCGACCTCGAGGACATCTTCCTCAGCCTCACGGGAGGTGACTCGTGAGCATTCCCGTGCGCCGGCCGAGGTTCTACGGGATCGTGCGCGGCGAGACCCTGAAGGTCTCG